>CAYTIZ010000197.1:0-4827 GCA_964437885.1 uncultured Enterobacteriaceae bacterium | reverse complement strand
ACACCTTTTGGGTAGTTTCGATTATGCAGTGCCATTTTCAGCGCATCACAAACCAACCCAGTTTTCATGCGTTTATCCATCGACCAACCAATAACCTTGCGCGAATACAAGTCAATAACCACGGCAAGATAAAGCCACTTTTGTCCGACTCGTATAGTGGTAATATCACCCACTCAGGCTTCGTCTAATCGTGTCATGTCAAAGTTTTGTTGAAGCAGGTTCGGTGCAACGGGCTTGTCATGGTCACTGTCGGTGGTGTTCTTAAATTTATGTATTGCTTTACGCCCTAAGTGCCGCAGTCGCCTAAGAATTTGTTCTCGTGAACCAAAGAATAAACCTTGCTCCATGAGTTCCACATAAATTCGTCGATAACCATAGCGACCGCTGTGTTGGTGATACACTCGATTGATATGCTCATCAAGTTTCCGGTTCTCAGTGTCACGCTTTTAGGGGCTTCGTTTCATCCAGTCATAATAACCGCTGGGTGAGACTTCAATCAGGGGCAACAATCGATTTAATGATAAACCTAGCCTGTTCGACAGTCTTGAACAAAGGCATACTTTACACATGGGCTTTCGCAAAGTATGCCGTCACTTTTTTTAAGACGATAATCTCCTTTTCTTTCAACGCCAGTTCTTTCCTGGCTTTGCGGAGTTCTCGCTCTAGCGTTTGATAGTCTTGTTTGCCTGGTTTAGAAATCAATTTTGATTTAGATTCTTTCATTGCCTTACGTACCCAGTTACCTCATGTTTGTTGATTGAGTCATAAGTCTAGCGCAATTTTACTGACCGGTTCATCTCCACCCAGAGCTATGCAACTGCTTCATCTTTGAACGTTTGGTTGTATCTGTTTCTCATTGGAAAACTCCTATTTGATTAAATAAAAAGTTCCCCGTTAAACTAGGGGCAGATCAATTTAGATTGAATTAATTTAACGGGTAAAACTTAACTGTATCAAACGCTGAAAATATGATGTTTGTTAAATAGTTTTTACGAGATTAGCTTAGAATAATTGATTGGATATCGAAAACTGTTATATTTATATTAAGAACTATATTTGCATAAAGTAGTCTATAAATTCTGTACAAATATTATTGGAATTACATGTAAGGCTTGAAAAAATTATATATTTGGTTCATATTCAGAAAATGAAAATTCTAATAGCAAAAGTTTTATTGGTGTTAATGGCTCTGTCCGGGGTTGTTATGCCGATACATGCCTATGCTCATGAATTATCAGATGCACAAGAAAGTCACTCAATAGAAATAGATATCCAGCATGACTCTAAGGCTGATTCAATCTCCTGTGATCATTGCTGTCATTTCTCATCGCACTCATTAGGTTTGATGCAAAAAAATACTAGTATTGCCAATCATCAAGTCAAAGATGCCTTAAACTTTCAAAAGCAAAATTACGCTTCCTATAAACCACCACCACCTTACCAGCCTCCTATAGCTTAATTTCTCGCTACTGCAAGGTAGCAATCAAACAATATCGAATCTCTTTCTGCTGGAGAATGAAAGGGAATGTCATTTGATTAATTAATGAGATTAAGTATGGCCATTAAAATTTTAGTATTTACTATTGTATGCCTCATCCATACAACTGCTATGGCAGTTGATGATGAACTAATAATGCCGCCTATCATTGCGCCGGAAGAATTTGATCAGCCTTTGGTTCAACCAACAGGCGATCTTTCGTTAAGGCAGGCAATTGTCCTGACGCTTAAACATAATCCTGAACTGGCTACTTATGCCTGGGCAATCAGATCCAGGGAAATTGACCAGATTGAAGCCGGTTTATTACCTAACCCTCAAGCAACACTGGAATCAGAGAATTTCGCCGGTTCCGGAGACCTGCGTGGTTACAAATCAGCAGAAACCACCTTTACTTTAAGTCAATTGATTGAGTTGGGTGATAAACGGATGAAGCGGCGTCAACTTGCATCGACTGATCGTGATCTCGCTCGATGGGATTATGAAGTCAAGCGTGTCGATCTCTTATCACAAACAGCGATGGCCTATGCTGAAGTGCTCGGTGATCAGGAAAGATTAACGATTGCAAATGAAATACGAGGACTTGCCGAGGAGATATATCAAACGGTAAAGAAACGTGTTGAAGCAGGGAAGGTCTCTCCGCTTGAAGAGATCAGGGCAAGGGTTGAACTTTCCAAGTCACAATTAAGCCTGATCAATGCCGAACGACAGTTGACTATATCAAGGCAAAATCTGGTTATAAGTTGGGGAGGAACTGATGTCACTTTCAATAAGGTGCTAGGGGATTTTTATAGCATACCTTCCATGCCGGATTTAAATTCAATCGTTAATAAGATCAATAACAATCCTGATATAGCGCGCTGGGTGACAGAAGTGAGCCGACACCAGAATGCGATCACATTGGCACGTGCAGAGACGATTCCAGATATCTTAGTGAGTGCAGGCGTTCGTCGTCTAAATGAAACGGATGATGTTGCCGCAGTGGCCAGTATTTCAATTCCTTTATTTTTGTTTAACAACAAACGAACTGGGGTACAACGATCAGAAGCGGGACTTGGTCAGTCGTTAAAACAACGGGAAGCTACAGAGAAAAGATTAAGATCAGCTCTGTTTATTGCCTATCAAAGGTTAAATATCCTCCATTACGAGGTTACGACTCTAAACGAGGAGATTTTGCCTAGTGCAGAAGAAGCATTTAATGCCTCAACCAAAATATATCGTTTAGGCAAACTTGGCTTATTAAGTTTATTAGATGCACAACGTACTTATTTTGAAACACGACAACTACATATTGATGCTGTGAGAGAGTATCACCGCATTACCGTCGCCATTGAACGATTGATTGGTTCATCGTTAAGTGAAGGAGATGATTACATTGCTGAGGAGGCAATCAGATGAATGTTTTATTAACAATTGGTATAAGTAACAAACTACGGAATTATTTCTTACCTTGCATGTTTGGTTTGTTTATTTGCTTCAATGCTTTCGCAAATGAAGAGGATGAACATGAACATGATGAGCCACAAAACATGGAACATATTGAAGGAGAACATGAAGAGGAGGCAGGTCACGAAGAGCAAATCAAACTTTCTGAAAATGAAATCAAAGAATTTGCAATAAGGTTTGATACAGCAGAAAGTGGCAGTATAAAAGAAACACTGACATTGCCTGGGGAAATCATCCTTGATCCCGATCATTTAATCCATATTGTTCCACGAGTCTCCGGGATCACAAATAATGTTTATAAAAGGTTAGGTGATAGAGTAGTAACAGGTGACTTATTGGCAACGTTGTCGAGTAGAGAGCTGGCCGAAATAAAAGCAGAAACAGAGGCAGCAAAGAGTCGATATGTGCTGGCAAAGACAACATTTGACCGAGAGAAGAAGCTAAGGAAAGAAGACTTAACGTCTGAAAAAGAGTTTTTGGACGCTCAGCAAGTCCGTGATAACGCGTATATTGAATATAACCTGGCCAAACAAAAGTTGCGTGCCTTAGGGATTGATCAAGACTCAAGTCATTGTAATAGTGATTGTGATTTAACACTGTATGAAATACGTTCGCCCAGTGACGGTGTTATTACTGAAAAGCACATCGTCCAAGGTGAATTACTTAATGAGGCAAGTCGCCCATTTGTCATAGCCAATCTTGACCATGTCTGGGTAAACCTGACGGTTTACCAGAAAGATCTTGAAAAGATACGAATTGGTCAACAAGTTCAGGTTGTCTCTGGTTATGGTATTCCCGATGTTGAAAGTATAATCGATTACATTAGCCCCAATATCTCTGAAGAGAACAGAAGTGCGACCGCACGTATCGTCATCGAAAACAAAGATGAAAAATGGCGACCAGGTTTGTTCGTCTCAGTTGTTGTCACATTATCAAATCTTACTAGTGACATTGTTATTCCCAAGACAGCAATAGAGACGATTGATGGCCAATCTGTCGTGTTTGTAAAAAATCTAGAAGGTTTCCTGCCCCATCCTGTCACATTGGGTCGCAGTGATAAAAATCATGTAGAAGTTCTAAAAGGTTTGCATAAGGGTGATAAGTACGTTGCAGAGAACGCTTTTGTTCTAAAGGCACAGATGCAAAAGGCATCTTTTGGCGATGGACATGGACACTAGTTTAAATAAATTAGAAAAGAGATTTTAAGATAATGATTGATAAATTAATCGACTTTAGTCTGCAAAACCGACTATTAATGGTCATGTTTGCAGTCCTCGTCATCCTTGCGGGGTATCGTGCCTACACGCAGTTACCCATAGATGCCTTTCCCGATGTTTCACCTAACCTGGTTCAGGTATTTACCGAGACTGAAGGGCTTGCACCGGAAGAAATTGAAATGTATGTCACCTATCCAGTGGAAGTTGCCATGACGGGTTTGCCCGGTATCGACAATGTTCGTTCGGTTTCCAACTTTGGTTTGTCGGTTGTGAATGTTTATTTTGAAGATAACGTGGATATTTATTTTGCACGACAATTGGTCAATGAGCGTTTGCAGGAGGCCAGAGAACAAATCCCGGAGGGCTTTGGCGATCCTGTTATGGGGCCCATCTCAACCGGAATGGGATTAATCCTGTTCTATTATCTTGAAGATACGACAGGAAATTATTCTCTCGAAGAACTGCGCGAAATTCAGGATTGGCTGGTCAAATTTAATTTGCAAACTGTGCCAGGCGTGACCGAGATATTGGGCATCGGTGGATTTGAAAAGCAATTCCATGTGGAGATAAAGCCAGATGCTCTACTGCGCTATTCAGTCTCATTACAAGATGTGATCGAGCGAATTAATGCCAATAATCTAAATGTGGGTGCCCAGTTTATCGAGAAAA
>CAYTIZ010000196.1:0-4828 GCA_964437885.1 uncultured Enterobacteriaceae bacterium | reverse complement strand
GTTTTTCTGTTTTTCTGTTGTGACTATCTCTCGAAAGCTAATCTGATGATCTATTTGAATGGTCGTCAAATAATATTCAATTTCTTTCTGGCAGTGGCTTCGAATTAGGTTCGAGTCATCACAATACAATTATTCTAGAGCATGTTGATGGTTGGAAATACGGGGATAACTTTCTATTTCTGGATTTCATTCAACGTTATGATATTGGCCTGGAGGTTTATGGCGAATGGTATCCACGCCTTAGTCTTGATAAAATTTCAAATAAAGATTTATCGTTAGGCCTTTATTAAGGATTTTTCAGTTCTTGGCGGCATTAACGCAAGCAGTGAGCCCTCAAATGACCCTTTCGTTGCATTTGCACTAGGTGCAGGCATGAGTCTTGATATTCTCTTTGCTGAATTTGTTCGGTTGAATATCATGGCCTATAAGTCTGATGAGGGGAACAGCACGGGAATACAAATAACCTCTTCATGGAATATTCCTTTTAGTATTGGTGGATTGAATTTTAAATTCCGTGGCTTTCTTGATTGGCAAAGTGCCAGTGCGACGGGCGGTGAAGATTCTATCATTAACCCAACCAATTTTTGTTGGATGTGGGTCATCTATTAGGGCATAAAAATAAGCTATATGCAGGCATTGAATATTGGTACTGGAACAGCAAATTTGGGATTTATGACGTGACAGAACAATCCGCGCAAATTACTTTACTGTATTCATTCTAGGTAATTGATGTATTGGCTGGGGATGAGGGACTCGAACCCCCGCTGACGGAATCAGAATCCGTAGTCCTACCATTAGACGAATCCCCAAATACGACAATAAATTTTAGCAGGAAAGTGCCATTTCGACTTTGTCTCCTGAGTCGTTCTACCGCCTACGTCCATGTAGGCGAAAAAAAAGAGGGCTGAACCCTCTTTTTTATAATGCTTAACGTTAATATTAACGTTTTGAATATTGTGGACGTTTACGTGCTTTGTGTAGACCGACTTTCTTACGTTCTTCTTCACGAGCATCACGAGTAACAAAACCAGCTGCACGTAGAGATTTACGTAAGGTTTCGTCATATTCCATCAATGCACGGGTGATGCCATGACGTATAGCACCGGCTTGACCGGAAATACCACCACCTTTAACGGTGATATTAAAATCAAACTGATCAACCATTTCCAGTGTTTCCAGAGGTTGACGAACAATCATACGACCGGTTTCACGACCAAAATATTGGTCAAGTGTACGGTTATTGATGGTGATCTCTCCGTTTCCGCGTTTTAAAAATACG
The DNA here is from genome assembly GCA_964437885.1 of uncultured Enterobacteriaceae bacterium. Classification (GTDB taxonomy): domain Bacteria; phylum Pseudomonadota; class Gammaproteobacteria; order Eutrophobiales; family Eutrophobiaceae; genus UBA7359. Next base: position 3,549 of record CAYTIZ010000196.1, on the reverse strand, counting down.
CGTGCTGCTGAACTTTTACGTTCGCCATGCCTTAAATCTCCAGTGCTTGAGGTTGTTGAGCTGCATGTTGATGCTGAGCATCTGCATATACTTTAAGTTTACGGAACATATCCCGGCCTAATGGACCTTTTGGAAGCATTCCTTTTACAGCTTTTTCGATTATTTGTTCGGGTTTTTTAGCGAGTAGTTTTTCAAAACTGATGGATTTGATACCACCTGGAAAACCTGTGTGGTGATAATACATTTTGTCGGTTCGTTTGTTACCACTTACGTGGATATCTTTCGCATTAATAACGACAATATAGTCACCTGTATCCATATGAGGCGTATATTCGGCTTTATGTTTGCCACGCAGGCGGCGGGCAATTTCAGTCGCTAAACGACCTAGAGTCTTGCCTGTAGCGTCTACGATGTACCAGTCACGCTTAATTGTGGAAGGTGTTGCTGTAAAGGTTTTCATACTAATTCCTGAAAATCCGGTTACCCGGCTAAAAAAGAGGGGGAATAGTACGGATAGACCCCTAGTCTGTCAATATTATAAGCACGATATTCTTGCTGATATTGTTTAATATTTCAGTCTTTCCTGAAAGGAAATTATTGATTAAATACATTATTATAGGGTAGCTATTGGAAATTAATTAAAATGTCAATGAAATCAAGAAAATACAGTACTTTAGACCGTGGAATTATGCTGCTTGATTCTGTCCTCGGAAATCTCCCCAAATCGACTACGGTACGAAGCAAAAGATCCTGCCCAGCTGAAGCCCATCTTGAATCAAATCTGGACGAAAATGAGAAAAAGCGAGTTTCTGCTTTGATGCGTGTGAATCATGCTGGAGAAATCGCTGCGCAGGCACTATATAAGGCTCAGGCATTAACGGCTAGAGACGATGAACTCAAAAAAACGATGCAAAAGTCTGCTGATGAGGAACAAGATCACCTCGATTGGTGTGAATCACGTCTAAAAGAGCTGGGCGACCATACCAGCTATTTTGAACCTGTTTGGTATGCAGGTTCATTTGGTATTGGTGTTGTTGCCGGTTGTTTTGGTGACAAATGGAATCTAGGTTTTCTGGCAGAAACTGAACATCAAGTAGTAAGGCATCTTGATTCCCATTTGAAACAATTACCTGAGAACGATAAACGTAGTAGAGCTATTTTAGAGCAAATGCGTGAAGATGAATTACAACATGCTATGACTGCTGAGAATGCCGGTGCGCAGATGTTGCCTAAAGGTATTAAACGTTTGATGAATTTAACTTCAAAAGTGATGACGAAGACCGCGTATAAATATTAATTGAGACCTTCACGATTGTTATTTTGTCCTCTGGCGTTGTCGCCTAAAGCGCCTACTGTTGGTGTAGGAGCAAAAATCAGCCCGCGCGTTTTTGCCTAGCCAGAGGACAAAATCCCTGCTCGTGCTAAGGCCTCAATTTTTTTATTTATAATGTCTTGAAAACTGTTTTCCTACCCCCATCTTTTTATTAAGAAGCATTAACTTTTTGGAGGTAGAAAATGTCTTTATCAAATTATGAACCATGGAGTTTATTAGATAGGTTTAATCAACAATTAAATCAGTTGGGCTATGCAGATAAATCCTTATCGAATAATGATAATGATTATTCAAATATTGTAACGAGTCATTGGCGTCCTGCTGTAGATATTAAAGAAGAAGCAGATCGTTTTTTAATTACTGCAGATTTACCTGGCGTTGATCCAAAAGATATTGAGATAACAATGGATGATGGTGTGCTGACAATTAAAGGTGAGCGCCAGTCAGAAGCTCGTGAAGAGAAAGAAGGTTATAAACGAGTTGAACGGGTTAGCGGTACTTTTTATCGACGCTTTAGTTTGCCGGATACTGCCGATGCTGAGCGTATTGAAGCAAAAGGTAAAGATGGTGTGTTGGAAGTAAGCTTGCCTAAACATGAGAAGCTACAGCCTCGCAAAATCGAAGTTAGAAGCTAACTAGTTGGTAGCCACATATACACAGGCAAGGAGACTTGCCTGTGTATCAATGCGTCCTTTATTTTACTGAAGTCTTTTGAACTTTTGTGAAACAATCAATCTCTTATACCCATGATACTTGCAAATGCGTGTTCTGAGTGTGTATGTTTTTATTCAGGGCACAGCTTGCTTGTTCCATACGCAAGCTAAGTACCTACATCCGTGTAGGCCAAGGCACGACGATGCGCATGGTCGCTCCCTGCAAAAAGGAGCACCAACAGTAGGCGCTTTAAGCGACGCTGCCATGGATGAAAACGGACGTGCTATGAATAGGCATTTGCAAGTATCATGGGTATTTAGAATTAAATAATAAAAACTGCGGAACACAACATGAAAAATATCTTTGTCCGATTATTCTCTCGTTTCTTTTTAATTTCATTTTCCTTTATTGCACCTGTTGTTAATGCGGCTTTACCTATTCAAATGGATGGTGAAGAACTGCCCAGTTTGGCGCCGATGCTGGAAAATGTGACGCCCGGCGTCGTTAATATCGCAACTGAGGGTAGCATTCAAATGCGACAAAATCCTTTGTTTGCTGATCCTCTTTTTCGTCGCTTTTTTAACGTGCCAAATCAGCCTTTGGAACGTAAAATAAGTAGTTTGGGATCAGGTGTGATTGTAGACAAAGATCGTGGATTGGTATTAACCAACAACCATGTTATTGCGAATGCTCATCAGATAACTGTGACTTTACGTGATGGTCGCCAACTGGAAGCTGAAGTTGTTGGTACAGATCCGGAAACTGATGTCGCTGTCATTAAAATTCCGGCTGATAATTTGACAGCATTAAAAACAACCGATTCAGATAATTTGAGAGTAGGTGATTTTGTTGTAGCGATTGGCAATCCATTTGGACTTGGACAAACTGTCACATCAGGAATTGTAAGTGCTTTAAGTCGCAGCGGATTAGGTATTGAAGGTTATGAAGATTTTATTCAAACTGATGCGTCGATAAACCCGGGTAATTCCGGTGGTGCATTGGTAAATCTTCGTGGCGAATTAGCGGGTATCAATACCGCCATTATCTCTCCACAGGGTGGTGGCAATATCGGTATTGGTTTAGCTATCCCAATTAATCTTGCTTTGCATATCATGGAACAAATTGTTGAAACGGGTGAAGTCAAACGTGGTTTTCTTGGTGTCAGTATGCAGAATATTAGTCCGGCATTGGCTGAGGCTTTTGGTCTTAAAGGTCAACGTGGTGCAATTATTAATAAAGTACTCGATGATTCTCCGGCAGATAAAGCAGGTTTGCTTGCTGGAGATATTGTTATTTCAACTGACGATAAACAAATAAAAAATGCGGCTGATCTGCAAAATCGTATTGGTCTTTTGCCGGTGGGTGAAAAAATTCGCTTTAAAGTATTACGCGATGGTGAAAAGTCTGAATTTATTATTACGGTGGATGAGAATACTCAGGTAAGTGCGGCACCAAAAGCTATTAATGAATTATTGAAAGGAGTCACTGTTGGTGACATCAAAAAAGGCAATCCTTATTTTGGTAAAGTAGAAGGTATTACTGTTAAGGCTGTTCAACGCGGT
>CAYTIZ010000195.1:0-4859 GCA_964437885.1 uncultured Enterobacteriaceae bacterium | reverse complement strand
TAATAGACGTACTCATTTTCTACTCCTGATGCAATTTACTACATTTGTAGTAAATCATCGCTTATTTTCCCCGGTAGGTTAACTCTGAGTTTCCGATAATGTATATACCCGTGATACCTGAAAATGCATATTTATAGGCCGCTCTTGCGCATCCATGCGCTCACGGCATTTGTGCTTCCATGCACGTCACACATCGTTTTCATCCATGGCGGCGTCGCCTAAAGCGCCTACTGTTGGTGCTCCTCTTTGCAGGGAGCGACCATGCGCATCGTCGCGCCTTGCCCTGAATAAAAATAAACGCACTCTAAAACACGCATTTTCAGGTATCACGGGTATTATTGAGCACAGGTAACTATAAATGATTAAAGAAATCCGCCCTAAACAGGCCTATGAAATTCTGCAACAACAAAAGGATGCCGTATTAATCGACGTTCGTAGTTCTATGGAATATGAGTATGTTGGCCGTCCTCTAAATGCGTTACATGTTCCTATAAAAGAGCCGCCTGAGTGGGCTACAGAACAGGATTTCGTAAATAATGTCAGGTCAGCGCTGCAACAACAATTGGCTAAAGACAAGGAGATATTAGATGTTCCGCTATTTATGCTTTGTCGAAGCGGTAAACGATCCGAATTGGCTGCTGAAATGCTAATTAAGGAAGGCTTCACGAACGTATACAATGTGCTTGAAGGGTTTGAAGGGGATAAGGACGAGTGTGGACATCGCAATACAATCAATGGCTGGCGTTTTTACGGCCTGCCCTGGAAACAGTCATAATCATTTCATTCCGTTTAAATAGCATGAACAAATTTAGATAAATGAAGATATTTAAGCCACTAATAGAGTTATTCGGAAATATTTTAGCAGGCACGCGCGCAGCGCTTTTTATGCCAATGCCTCTTTGGTCGTTTAAAGGCAGCTATTTGCAAATTTGTTTACTGTTAATTGTTTCGTTAAGTCTGTCGGTTGTTTACGATTATTTTGACACAGCACCTGATAATTATTTTAATTCGTATGGATTGAGTTATCAGGCATTGCTTTACTTCCTGTTTTTTTTCAGCTTGAGTCTAATTGCAGCATTAAATTCAAGGCAACAGGATCTGGACAAGCTAATCGTGCTGTTTTTGTCTGTTGTTCCTGTTATATGGTTAGGCGCAGTATGTTTACTGGCACTAGCAGAACAACAAACTTATCTTGACTCCTACCAATCAAACTGGGCTGTTTTTATTGCATATTCCTTATGGTATCTGTTGGTTGCTGCCCGTTTAATAAAGCGTTTTTTTTATCTGAGTGTTTGGCCGACTCTGGCCTATGTTGCCTTGTATGCTCTGTTAAATTTTTCACCCTTGTTTTTATTGCCAACAGAGCCCATCTGGCATCCGTTACAAACAAAAAAGAACAGCGTAGAAAGCTCACATAATATTGATGTTGAAGCTGTTTACTATTCTCAAAATACATTGCTTGATTTGAACATTAATGATCTTGTTGCAGGCAAAGCAGGCACTACAGATTTATTTTTTATTGGTTTTGCCGGCGATGCGGATGAAGATGTTTTTATGAACGAGGCTAAAGCAGCACAATCTATTATGGATGATTATTTTAGTGCTTTTGGTCGTTCATTGCTTTTAATTAATAATGAAAAAACGGTTGATAGTGTGCCCTTAGCAAATGGACACAACTTAAAAAACAGCATTAAAAAAACAGCAGAATTAATGGATGTCGATGAGGATATATTGCTGTTGTATCTAAGCTCTCATGGCTCCGAGGATCACACTATTTCCGCTAACTTTTCGCCGTTTAAACTGAATAACATTGACGCAGAGACGATTCGTTCGGCACTGAATACGGCAGGCATCAAATGGCGCATAATTATTATTTCTGCCTGTTATTCAGGTGGCTTTATAGAGCCTCTTGCTGATCCATATACTTTGTTGATAACAGCGGCAAGCGCTGATCGAAACTCGTTTGGTTGTGGGCATGATGGAAAATATACATATTTTGGTGACGCTTATCTTGAACAAGGTTTAAAGCAGACAAGGTCATTTATTCAGGCATTTGACCTTGCCAAGAAAATAATTTTTGAGAAAGAAAACAAGGAAGGCTTTGAAAACTCAAATCCGCAAATAAGAATAGGATCTGAGATAGAAAATAAATTAATTAAATATGAAAAAAGGCTAGAGACAAAAGCGAACACCAACTGGGCAACAACCGTCAGCGGCTAAGCTGCTTCGTTGTCATCTTCTTGTTCTGAAGCTTTTTTATTGCCATAAATTTTTCCAATAATAAGGCCGCTCTCAAATAGCAACCATATCGGCACAGCCAATAAAACCTGGGATATTATATCGGGCGGGGTTAACAACATGCCGGCAAAAAAAGCGGATAAAATAATGTAAGGTCTATTTGCTTCCAGTTTTTTAATGCTAACAAAGCCTGATCTGATTAATAAAAAAGTAGCGACAGGAATTTCAAATGAAACACCAAAAGCAAAAAACAGCTTAAGTATAAAATCAAGATAATGACTGATGTCCGTCATTATTTGTATGCCTTCCGGCGCCGTCGCCGTTAGAAAGGCAAACAGAACGGGAAACACAATGTAATAAGCAAATAATATCCCCGTGTAAAAAAGCAGAGTGCTGCTTATTAGCAAGGGAATGACCAGCTTCTTTTCGTTTGCATAAAGCCCGGGCGTTATGAATGACCAGGCCTGAAAAAGAGTAAAGGGCACAGTAAAAAATACTGCACAGAACAAGGTTAGTTTGAATGGCGCAAAGAAAGGTGAGACGACTTCCGTTGCGATCATGCTGCTACCTTCAGGCAGTTTTGCAAGCAATGGCGTTGCTATAAAATTATATATCTCATTTGCGAAAGGAAGCAGCACTATCAGCACGACGAAAATACAAATTACAACTCGTAAAACACGACTGCGTAATTCAATTAAATGTGAGATTAAAGGCTGGCCGCTATCTGTTTTGGCATCTGTCATAAGATGAAAAGCTTACTTTGTTGGATCATCTTCTGTGATATCTTTAATTTGATCCTTTATGATGCGGTCGGGCGCTTGTTTTAAGAGACTATCAACATGATTAATGCTTTCGTTTAGATCGTTTAATTGATCAAGCTCCAGCTCTTTCTCGAGCTCTCTCTTTGCCTTTTGAATAAAGCTTTGAATTTTCCCTACAATTCGACCCGCATCACGAGCCAATTGCGGCAAACGTTTCGGGCCAATAATGATGAGTGCGACCAGAGCAATAATGGCCAGTTCCCAAAATCCGATATCAAACATGTTTTGTGTTTATCTAAGGCATTCAGAGATTAGTTTTTGGGAGCTTCTTCATCTTCTGATTCAACCTTGCCTTCTATTGTTTCGCTTGAAGACTTGTCATCACTTGGTTCAGGCAGTTCTTCTTTATTTTTTACGGCGCTACGGAAACTTTTTATTGCGCTGCCTAAATCACCACCCATATTGCGCAGTTTTTTAGTGCCGAACAATAAAGCAACAATGAGCAGCAGGATTAGTAATTCGGGGACACCAAAACCCATACTTCTTTCTCCAGATAATTATTTATTAGTTAGTTGAACCGATTTTTTAGCGCTAGGCAAGCCTGATATGTAACATAAATGCTAGGATGATTTGTTTCGATTAGCTTTTTCTTCAAGCCCAGACAAACCAAAACGACCCTCAAGCTCTTTAAGGACGTCATTAGAATTAAGACCATGATGCTTAAGAAGCACAAGAGTATGAAACCATAAGTCGGCAATTTCGTGAATTATATCGGCATTTTTGCCGGATTTAGAAGCAATTACCGTCTCAGTTGCTTCCTCGCCTACTTTTTTAAGAATGCTATCGAGGCCGTCACTAAACAATTTAGCCGTGTAGGACTCATCGGGACTGGCTTGTTTTCGCTGTTCCAGTATTTCATCGAGCGAATTAAGTATGTCTTGTTTCATTTCAGATCTGCTATTTTTTATAGATATCTTCAGGGTTTTTTAGTATTTCTTCAGTTGTTTGCCACTCTTTATTCTCGAGCGCCATAAAAAAACAATGATGTCTGCCAGTATGACATGCAATGCCGCCTTCTTGCTTTACCGTGAGCAATAAGGTGTCGTAATCGCAGTCCATTTGTATAGCTTTAACAGCTTGATAATGCCCCGAGGATTCACCTTTGATCCAAAGCGACTGGCGAGAACGCGACCAATAAGTAGCTTTACCGCTTTTATGCGTGAGTTCAAGTGCATCACGATTCATCCACGCATGCATAAGAACTTGCCCAGAGCCAGTTTCCTGTACAACAACAGGCACCAGACCATCATCATTCCATTTTACTTTATCCAGCCAGGCACTCATGTTTCTTATCCGGGTTAGCTTATAGACGAACTTCAATATTTCGTTTGGACATACATTCTTTTGCTTCAGCAATAGTGTGCTCGCCAAAATGAAAGATGCTCGCGGCAAGTACGGCATCGGCTTTTCCATAGACTACGCCATCAGCAAGATGTTCCAGATTGCCTACACCGCCGGATGCAATTACCGGGATATTAACGGCTACGCTAACAGCGCGAGTAAGATCAATATCAAAGCCATCCCTTGTGCCATCTCTATCCATACTGGTTAACAATATTTCGCCAGCACCATAGTTCTCCATTTTTTGTGCCCACTCTATTACATCAAGCCCAGTCGTATTTCGGCCGCCGTGGGTAAAGACTTCCCAGTGTTTGCCATCAACAGAAGCAAGCTGTTTGGCGTCTATGGCAACAACAATACACTGCGACCCAAATTGTTCTGCGGCACGACGCACAAACTCAGGAGCTTTTACTGCGGCAGTGTTAATGCTGATTTTATCTGCACCGGCTTTGAGCATAC
>CAYTIZ010000194.1:0-4868 GCA_964437885.1 uncultured Enterobacteriaceae bacterium | reverse complement strand
TGAAACGCACGTAATAGCAGGGCTATTGCGAAGTTTTACAACGCAGAAACAGGATATTTTAATCGCAAGATGTCGATTCATGACTTAATCAGAGGCTCCCTACATTACCAAGCTGAACTTTATCCAGACGTTTTAGTAACCTCGCTCTATCTCTTGAATTTTTAATGGTATTAACCCAATCATCATAAGGGATCCTTCCATCTAAGCACTGGTATTTCCTTATACGGTACATCAAACAATTGTAGCCAATAAGCTACAATTGTTCAAGGATTAACCAATAAACGTGGTACAACTTGGCGTAGACTTCCTGATAAAGAAAAAGATATTAAGGGCAAATTCAGATTTAAGTTTCCTTTGTCAATCTATATACCGAAGACCTCTTTGTGGTGCATGAAGAATTTTCCCATCTCGATATAATATTTTATTGCGATATTTCTTCAAAATTTTATCTTCTGCAGGAGCGCCAATAAACTCCCATCTTTCTTTACCATCGTTTTTAAAAGTTCTACTTGATACGGATGTACCAGCAGGATACCACTCCAATATTTTGTATATATCAAGAACCGTGCTGTTCTTCATAGCAAATGCATATTGATATTTTAAATTATCATTACTGTGTTTTTTTATCCTGTTTTTACTCAGATTCCAAAACTGACGAGTTGAATCATAAAGATTATATTTAGGATATGCTTGATGACAGTAAAATAGAATGGCTGTTATATTTATTGTATCAATATCAAGAGGAGCACCTCCTAATTGTTGTTCTAACGAATCTGCGTTTTCTCTCCCTCTATCTGCACGATGACCACGAATGGAATTACTAAGGTTTTCTAAACCAATGGCATCAATGATCCCAGCTTCTACCTCATGTGAGGCATTATGATTTAATCCGTAACGAATAATATCTATTTCAGGCTCTTTACCTTGAGATCGAATGCTACTGATTCTTTTTTGCAAATCTTCATTATTTGGCTCTTCCATTTTTTTTAGATGATCAAAAGGCCTGTGACTATTGGAACCCTTACCAACATAGAAAATTTCTTTTGTAGATGGATCGACTAAAGCATAAACATAGTTTTTTAATTCGACTGTAGTTTTATCGGAAAATCGTTTCATTTTATATTCTTACTCTGTAAGCATAAAAGATCGTAGATTTATATTAAACCAATTCAGTTTCATATTAATGTATATAGTACAATATGAAACTGAATCAAACAGCATTAATAAACAACCTAATAAATGAAACAAGCGCAAGAAATTCTTAAGTCCACTTTTGGATATGATCAGTTTCGTCATTCGCAACAAGAAATAATTCAGGAATTACTAAATGGTAATGACGCGCTTGTTTTAATGCCGACGGGTGGTGGTAAGTCTTTGTGTTATCAAATCCCCGCCTTGGTGCGCGAAGGTACGGCTATTGTGATTTCCCCGTTGATTGCCTTGATGCAGGATCAGGTTGATGCATTGAAACAATTAGGCGTTAAAGCGGCGTTTCTAAACTCGAGTATGAGTCATGATGAAGCTGATGAAGTTGAACGGCAGTTAATCAACAACGAACTAGACATTGTTTACGTCGCGCCTGAACGATTACTGACAAATCATATGCTGGCATTACTTGATCGTTTCCAAGTCTCTTTATTCGCGATTGATGAAGCACACTGTGTATCGCAATGGGGACATGATTTCCGTCCTGTGTATCAACAACTGACGATATTGCATGAACGTTTTTCTTCTATTCCACGTATTGCATTAACTGCAACTGCGGATCAACGAACTCGTGAAGAAATTATTTCTCAACTTCAACTGGATGAAGCCAAAGTATTTATCAATAGTTTTGATCGACCAAATATTACTTATTCAATCTCTGAAGGGAATAATCCAAAACAACATCTATGGAAATTTCTTGAAGAAAAACATAACCACGATGCCGGTATTGTTTATTGTCTATCGCGTAAAAAAGTTGAAGCGATTGCGGAATGGTTATCCGATCAAGGCCGCATAGCTTTGCCTTATCATGCTGGTTTATCTGCAGAAGTACGGCAACAAAATCAGCAACGTTTCCTGCGCGAAGACGGTGTGATTATCGTTGCCACGATTGCCTTTGGTATGGGTATTGACAAACCAGATGTGCGTTTTGTTGCGCATCTGAACTTACCTAAAAGTATCGAAGCTTATTATCAGGAAACAGGACGTGCCGGTCGTGATGGCGAATCAGCTAATGCCTGGATGGCGTATGGTTTACAAGATGTCATTACGCTTCGACAATTTATGAAAAGTTCAACTGCCGATGAAATGCATAAACGTGTAGAACATCATAAGCTTGAATCCATGCTTGGCCTTTGTGAATTAATTACTTGTCGCCGCCATACTTTACTCGCTTATTTTGACGAAGCCTCTACAGAACATTGTGGTGCATGTGACAATTGTCAGAACCCACCAGAAAAATGGGATGGGTCTGAAGCGGCACAAAAAGCATTGTCTTCTATTTATCGGACTGAACAACGCTTTGGCGTGAATTACATAGTGGATATTTTGCTTGGTAAAATCGATGACCGTATTCAACGCAATAGTCATGATCAGATTAGCACCTTTGGTATTGGCAAAGAGTTATCTACGACAGAATGGCGCAGTGTTTTCAGACAATTAATTGCACTCGGATATATTGATATAGACATCGAACGACATGGTGCATTACGTCTAACAGAAAAATGTCGTCCGGTATTGCGTGGCGAACAACAATTGCAATTAAGAAAACTATCTGTCGAAGAAAAAGCCAGCAAAGAAAAGAAACAAAAATCACCAGTTCGACCACAAGATCAAGTATTGTGGGAAGCCTTACGCTTACTACGCCAGGAAATAGCTGGCGAATCCGGTGTACCACCTTATGTTATCTTTCATGATTCCACCTTGCAGGAGATGCTTAAAAAACGACCGCAATCAACAAATGATATGAATCGCATCTCTGGTGTCGGCGAACAAAAATTAAAACGCTACGGCAAACAATTTCTCAATGAAATTGCAAAACATCCCCTGCCCGCTTTACTCGACAACAACCTTAGCTCTACTATCAATGAAACATTGATTCTTTATCAACAAGATATAACTGTTGAAGAAATCGCACGGCAACGCGATATAAAAACCAGTACTGTCTACGCTCATCTGGCAGATGTAATTGAAGTTGGTTTGCTTGATGTACACGATGTCATCGAACTTGACGACGGCCAGTATAACGAGATCGTTTATGTCATTGAATCACTGGAAGATGATGAAAAAGGTCGAATTAAACCTATCTATGAAGCCTTGGATGAAGAATATGATTACGGTGTAATACGATGTGTGCAAGCTTCAATTTAGACTTTGACAGGGACAGGCTTAAGCCTGTGCCTAACAACTAAGAAATTCTCGTTACTACTTCCTCAACCTTACTAACGAGTTGATCAACCAAGGTTTCAACTTGTTTTTGATTTTCACCTTCAACCATCACTCTAACCAGGGGTTCGGTGCCAGAAGGTCTTAATACCACACGACCAGAATCGCCGAGTGTATTTTCGACATCTTTAATAGCATCATTAAGATCATCGATCTTTGTAATATCGATTTGATTTTGAAGTTTTACATTTTTCATTATTTGTGGAAATTTTGTTATACCGGAGACTAACTCTGACAGTTTTTTTCCGGTCAAGGCCACTTCCTCTAATACCAGTAGTGCTGCAATAATTCCATCGCCTGTTGTGGTGAAATCAAGATTAATAATATGACCGGATGTTTCTCCACCCAGCACCAGCTTTTCTTTTCGTAATAAATCCATGACATAACGATCGCCAACAGCCGCACGAAAAAAATTCAAGTCCAGTTCTTTAATTGCATGTTCTAATCCGAGGTTACTCATAACAGTACCTACGACAGCACCATTTAATTTGTTCATTTGTAACTGGGCAATAACATATAGAATATCATCACCATCGAGCACATTACCCTGGTGATCTACCATAATTAATCGATCACCATCACCGTCCAGAGCAATACCTACATCAGCACGAGATTCTTTAACAAGCTTTTGCAGACCTTCAGGCGACGTCGCACCACATTCATCATTAATGTTTAAACCATCTGGCGTAATTGCGTGCGAGATAATCTCTGCACCCAACTCTTCAAAGACTTTGGGTGCGATGTGATAAGTTGCACCATTAGCACAATCAATCGCAACTCTAAGACCATTAAAGTCAATATTGTTTTCTACTTTTGATTTACAAAACTCAATATACCGTCGCGGCGCATCTGTAATACGTCTTGCCTTGCCAAGATGACGCGAGTGAACAGATTGCATCGGCAAATTTAATTCATATTCAATTTCATGTTCAACCTGATCAGCTAATTTAGTGCCATCACCAGAAAAGAATTTAATACCATTATCATAAAATGGATTATGAGAGGCACTGATAACGATACCTGCCTGTGCTCGTGTGCTTTTAGTAAGATAAGCAATACCAGGCGTTGGCATAGGACCAAGCAAACGAATATCAACACCCGCTGCGGATAAACCTGCTTCAAGCGCTGACTCAAGCATATAACCTGATATGCGCGTATCTTTTCCTACTAAAACAGGACCATTGCCTTTTTTTGCGAGTACGCGCCCTGCTGCCCAACCGAGTTTCATAATAAAATCAGGAGTAATTACACCCTCACCGACAATGCCTCTAATGCCGTCAGTTCCAAAATATTGTCTGGTTTTAGTATTAATCGTTATTCACTTAATGTTTGATTGCAGAGTGGACTATTGTGCGGATAAAAATTTAACCTGTGAAGTACTTTATTAAATCTTATAGGGTGCTTTAAAAATTGTGATCTTTTTGTGGCCGGTTTTTGCC
>CAYTIZ010000193.1:0-4912 GCA_964437885.1 uncultured Enterobacteriaceae bacterium | reverse complement strand
CAATTATTTACTTAATAAATCATGAAAAAACCATCACATTTTGTCTATTATCCCTATAATTTACTTCTTTATCGGGAATTGCACGAAAAACTGAAATAATTATCAGATTTATTCTTCAATATTGCCTACGTCAGAATTCAAGTTTCCTAACCTCTGGATCATAGGTGTGCACAATGGTTGTAATTAATCAGCAAATAGGAACAAGTTAAGAAGCTCGGTTTTTAGTGCTTTTATTATCAAAATTTGAGCCCATTCAATTAGCTCGCTATTGAGCTATTTATTGATTTAAATCAAGTCCAATCAGTTGTTAATAACCATAATTAACAGATAACGATTGTTAATGATTCTTCTCTGATTTATCAATCGTCATATTCAAGAGGAAATAGTCTATGCGCAGCATTATTAACGTTTTTGGCCGCTCACCCTTTGTTCCCTTACAAATGCACATGGAAAAAGTTGTCGCCTGTGTAGAACAAATTCCGAAAATTTTTGACGCATACCGGCAAGGTGATAGTAAAAAAGTCGAATCTTTAGCCGAACATATATCAAAGCTGGAGCATGAGGCGGATCAGATCAAGCACGATATACGTAATAGTTTGCCGCGCGGTTTATTTATGCCTGTGGATCGTTCCAAACTTCTGAAAATACTTAGTCTTCAAGATGGCATTGCCAATCGGGCAGAGGATGCGGCAGTTCTACTTACCTTTAAGCAGACCAAGAATTTTGATGAGTTTAATGCTGCATTTGATGTCTTCATAGGTAAATGCATGGAGACATTCAATTTGGTTCGCAACATTATTGAACTTCTGGATGAATTATTAGAGACAGGCTTTGGAGGTATCGAAGCACATAAGGTTCACGAATTAATTGATAGAGTTTCCCTGAAAGAACACGAGGCCGATGTTAGTCAGCGGGAACTGCTCAGACTGTTACTTGCCTATGAAGACAATATTTCCTATGGAGATTTTTTTCTGTGGACGCGTGTAATACAACAAGTCAGTGGTATTGCCGATCGATCAGATAAATTGGCAGCGACAGTAAGAAACACTCTTGAGTCTAGATAGTCCCTGACTTTGGCATATAAGAGGGTACTAAATAGATGGAAATGTACCTATACGTCATTATCGCCCTTGCAGTTATCTTCGGCCTTTATATGGCATGGGGTATCGGTGCTAATGATGTTGCCAATGCCATGGGTACCTCAGTGGGCTCCGGCGCACTTACCTTACGGCGCGCTGTCATCATCGCTGCGATTTTTGAATTTAGTGGCGCATTCCTTGCCGGTACTCATGTATCAGAAACGGTTCGAAAAGGTATTGTGGATCCGGCAATATTTGCTGGTGATGGCTTGTCTTTCATGTTGGGTATGCTTTCTGCGTTGTTGGCTGCCGGTGTATGGTTACAAATAGCCTCATGGAAAGGTTGGCCGGTTTCGACGACACACTCCATCATCGGTTCGATTGTCGGCTTTGGTGCAGTTTACGGAGGAATCAACGCCGTACACTGGGACAAAGTCAGCATGATTGCGGCAAGTTGGATTATCTCGCCACTTCTAAGTGCAACAATATCCTATTTTATTTTCACTTTTATATTACGCGCCATCTTTTATGATGCCAGACCGCTTAGATCGGCAAAGAAGATAGCACCGTATCTCGTGTTTGTTGTTATTACAATGTTGTCACTGGCGATGGCGTTTAAGGGGTTGAAAAATCTTAAACTTGATCTGAGTTTGCCCGCTGCTTTTGCTGTTGCCTCCTGCGTAGGTCTTGTTGCCGCTATTATCAGTGTCTGGTTAATCTCGCGGATAAAGTCACATGAGGATTCAGACGACACTGAAGAAAGGTTGACAGATCCCAATATTATTAAATCACTTGAAAAGGCGACGAAACATCTGGAGAAGGTAAAGTTATCGGCACCCGGTCATATGAGAGCCGATATCTCGGACGCATTAGACGAAGTAAGGCGGTTACGCTGGGAATCTCAACGCCGTTACGAATTCCATACCAACAGTACTGAGTATCAACAGGTTGAAAAGTTGTTTGTTTACCTGCAAATATTGAGTGCTTGTTTTGTTGCCTTTGCCCATGGTGCGAATGATGTTGCCAATGCAATTGGTCCTATGTCTGCGGTACTGTCGGTCGCATTGGCAGGTGGGGACAGTATTGCTGCAAATTCACCAGTACCTCTCTGGGTATTAGCCCTGGGCGGTGTCGGCATTGTTGCAGGTCTGGCTACATGGGGTTGGCGAGTGATGGAGACAATAGGCCGTAAAATTACTCACCTGACACCTACTCGTGGGTTTAGTGCAGAATTTGGGGCAGCAACGACTATTGTTATAGCTACCAAGTTAGGCTTACCAATATCTACTACTCATACTCTTGTCGGTGCCGTGCTTGGTGTTGGGCTTGCACGTGGTATCGGCGCAGTCAACATGGGAACCATCAGAGATATTCTCATTTCCTGGGTTATCACAATTCCAGCAGGTGCTGTGCTTGCGATAATGTTTTTTTATGGTTTGCGCTTGTTTTTTTGAATTAGCTTAGAAATAAAATTATTTTTATAATGTTACATACCAATGTTTAAAAAAATACTACTTCCATCAATATGCATCGTGCTTGCTTATGGATTCTGGATAAGTCCTGATTTCAAGCAAATTGCTGCAGGTGTGGCCATTTTTTTATTTGGCATGTTGTCGCTAGAGCAGGGATTCAGAGTATTTACCGGTGGCGCTCTTGAAAAAATCCTGCGTCATACGACCGGTTCTTTATGGAAAAGCCTGGGTTTTGGTGTCATATCAACAACGGTTCTCCAGTCCAGTTCACTTGTATCAGTTATTACTATTTCATTTCTAAGCGCTGGCCTAATCGGACTAGCTGCTGGCGTTGGCATTATTTTCGGTGCAAACCTCGGAACAACGACTGGAGCCTGGCTTGTTGCCGGTTTTGGTATGAAAGTAAAAATTTCAGCTTATGCAATGCCCATGTTGGTATTCGGCGTGTTGCTGATATTCCAAAAATCGAAAGCGCTTAATGGCATAGGATATATTCTTGCAGGACTCGGATTTCTGTTTCTGGGCATACACTACATGAAAGAGGGATTTGAAGCGTTCAAGGATAGCATTGATCTTTCAGCATTTGCCATTCCCGGCTACCGTGGTTTATTTATCTATACAGCTATTGGTATTTTTGCGACTGTAGTCATGCAATCAAGTCATGCAACGCTGGTTTTGATTATCACTGCTTTGGCAGCACAGCAGATTACCTACGAGAATGGATTGGCCCTTGCTATCGGTGCAAATGTTGGGACTACTATTACAGCTATCATTGGTTCAATGAGTGCCAATATTCAGGGCAAGCGACTTGCGGGTGCGCATTTGATTTTCAATCTGACCACAGGTTTTATCGCGATATTATTTATACACCAGTTTGTGCAAATTGTTGATGGTGTGAGTGCTGTCGTCGGAATAGCGGAAGATGACTACACATTAAAACTCGCAGTGTTCCATACCATCTTCAATCTGGTTGGAGTTATAGTCATGATTCCTTTTATCAACACGATGGTTCGGTGGCTGGAAAAAACATTCAAGGAAAAGGAATCTCCTGTAGAACAACCGAAACACCTGACTGAATCAGCTCTGGAGTTTGCGGACACTGCTGTAGAAGCCGTGCGCATGGAAACACTCCATCTTTATGATAATGCCATTGAAATAATTGTAAACACCATCGGTTTCAGCAAATCTGAAATTAATTCAGATTTAGATCTAGAACAATTACTTAATACAAGAAAGAAAATTCCTGAAGTAGATATCGATGCAAGATATGACAAGAGTATTAAAGGTATCTTCAGCGCAATTATTGCATTTATCAGTCAAGTCAAATTTAACTGGCAGCTTGAGCAATCAGGCGATTTACATTGGCTACGCAGGTCAAACAGAAATATTGTTGAAGCTATCAAATCAACCAAGCACCTACAAAAGAATTTATTGAAATACACTCAATCTTATAATCAACATGCATCCCGAGAATATCAAAACATCAGATTAAAGCTCGCTCGGTTAATCAGAGAACTGGAAGAGATTAGGCATGAAACTGATCCCGATATCAAGATCTTGTCCATAGATTCAATCAAGGTTTCCATAGTAGAAAGTGAAGAAAAACTAAATAATAAAATAGATGAGCTTATCAGGGACGGTCTGATTAAACCTGAGACGGGAACTTCCTTGATTAATGACAGTTCTTATCTATTTGATATTAAGAACAACTTGTTACAATTTTTTGAAACTCTTTTTATTGCGCAAGAACGTGAGCTTACCCATGTTCAACGCAAGCTTGCCCTGGATGATGATGAAATCACCCAGATACGTGAAGCAAGCGAATGATACAGTGAGTATTAATTTGTTTTGGATAAGGCCAATATAATGAAACAACAAAAACTGTTAGACAAACTGAAAACATTCTTTGATTCGGATACAAGAGAAAGGGAAAAACAAAAATCAGATATTAAAAACATTCTCAAGAAGCTGAAAAAAAGAGAACGTAAACTTAAGGAGAAACTGGGTAATGAAAACAATGCAGAAAAACGTAAACGTTTCCAGCAAGAAATAGATGTCATTTATGCACAACGGAAAAAAGGAATTAAATTAATAAAAGAACTGTAAACAATATCCAATTACAGGTGGTCAAAACAATTAACTGGAATGTTAGTGCTAGTCTTAGACGAGAATTAACAGCTAGCAGTATATCTTGTACATTTAGGTAAACCACCGCCTCTGGCGGTGAGACTCAGAGAGGCTCTGCCATTCCGACGTGAGATGTAAGAATGACCTCTTTCTAAAACAGCTACGTTTATGAAGGAGGCCAAGATGAGAGACTGGCAGAGCCAAGCTCACGTTAAACATTATTGCAAATATCAC
>CAYTIZ010000192.1:0-4916 GCA_964437885.1 uncultured Enterobacteriaceae bacterium | reverse complement strand
TTATCATGAGTAAGGGGCACTCATTGCAGGATCCTTTTTTAAATGCACTTAGAAAAGAACGCATTCCAGTATCAATTTTTCTCGTAAACGGTATAAAACTACAAGGACAAGTAGAATCTTTTGATCAATTTGTCATACTTCTTAAAAATTCGGTGAGCCAATTGGTCTATAAACATGCTGTTTCTACCATTGTTCCGGCAAGAAACGTCAAACTTCCTCGTGCAGATGAGGATTCAGGCGAAGAAAGCTAATTTTAATATTTTAATCTGGTAATCATTTGGAATTAAAATCCGCTGATATTCAGCGTGCCTTAATCGTTCATGTCGATTTCGCTAAATCTACAATAGACGATGCATTCAATGAATTTGTGCAATTGGTCGAATCCTCTGGTTTGGATATCATTGATTCAATCAGAGCGCCTCGTTTAAAGCCTGATGCGCAGCTTTTTGTCGGTAAGGGTAAAGCTGATGAAATAGCTTTAGCCGCAGAGCAAATGGCTGCGGATGTAATTATCTTCAATCATTCGCTGACGCCAGCGCAGGAACGAAACCTCGAAAAACATATCGCTGTCCGTGTTATTGACAGGATAGGTTTGATTCTCGATATTTTTGCCCAACGTGCCCGAAGTTACGAAGGTAAATTACAGGTTGAATTGGCACAGTTAGAACATTTATCAACTCGTTTAATACGTGGTTGGACGCATTTAGAGCGCCAGAAAGGGGGCATTGGTTTGCGTGGACCGGGTGAAACCCAGCTTGAAACAGATCGTCGCTTGATTGGTCAGCGAATTAAGGTAATTAAAGGACGTTTACAAAAGGTTCGACAACAGCGGGCTCAGAGTCGCCAGCAACGCAAAAAAAATGATGTCCCGGTTATTTCGCTCGTAGGCTATACCAACGCAGGCAAATCAACCTTATTTAATTATTTAACGGGTGCGAATGTTGATGTAGCGGATCAATTGTTTGCCACACTTGATCCTACATTAAGGCGTATAGAGACCACTTCAGGCAGAAATGTCATTTTAACGGATACAGTGGGGTTTATTCGTGATTTACCGCATGAATTGGTTGACTCATTTCAGGCGACACTAGATGAAGTTCGGGAAGCTGATTTACTAATACATGTTATTGACGTCGATAGTGAGCAGCGCCAGCAACGCATCGATGATGTAAATCAGGTTATTGATCTAATTGGAGCAACAAATGTTACTCAAATCGAAGTCTATAACAAGATAGATCAATATCCGGAAATTGAAGCAAGAGTTGAAAATATTGATAGTGATATCAATACGCGAATTTGGTTATCATCCCACACCGGCAAAGGTGTGAAGTTCTTATTTGAGAGTATTGAACAACATATTAGCCGAAATAGAAGACCGCATTATCTGAATTTGCCAGTAACTGCGGGTCAGTTACGCGCTAAACTTTTTGATATAGGTGCGGTCAGACATGAGGACGTGAATGAGAATGGTGGCTGGACACTGGAAGTGGAACTTGAGGAGTTCAGATTGCATAAATTGTGTAAGGAAGCCAGACTAGACATCTCACAGTTGCAGTCAGGGGCTAGTCGCTATTAATATGCCCTTCCTGAACTTAAATAAACTACATATATATTTCGTTGGAGAGTATTGATATGGGCTGGAATGAACCACCTGATGATAAAAAGGGTAAAGATCCCTGGGGTAATCGTGGCAATGATGACGGTCCTCCGGATCTGACCGACATTATAAATAAAATGCAGAAAGGCTTTGGCGGGATATTTGGCAGTGGACCTAAGCGCATGGGTAACAATGGTTCCATGTTCCCGTTCGCTATAGGCATACTTCTTCTGATTGCCTGGTTAATGTTTGACATGACGCATCTGATTGATCAACAAGAACGTGGTGCTGTTTTGCGTTTTGGGAAACATGTTGAAACCTTGCAACCGGGTCTTAGTTTTCGTTTACCAAGACCAATAGAAAAAGTCATTATTGTCAATGTTGGGCGCGTACAACGAATGACTCACAGAGCGACTATGTTGACTCAGGATGAGAATATTGTTGATTTGGAAATTGCTGTTAAATGGAAGATTAAGGAAGATCCTGCCGATTTTCTATTCAATGTAAATATGCCTATTGCGACATTAAAGCAGGTGACTGAAAGTGTTGTGCGTGAGGTGGTGGGTAAGAGCAAGCTGTCTTATGTATTGACGGAAGGTCGAGCGGAAATTGCCGAACAACAAAGAAAGTTGCTGGTATCCGTGTTAGATAATCTATATCAGATCGGTATTCACATCGAGGGCGTAGAAATGTTATCTGTTAAACCACCAGAACAGGTCAAGGCCGCATTTGATGATGCTATTAAAGCGAGGGAAGATGAACAGCGTTATGTAAACGAGGCAAAAGCTTATCAGAATAAGATAATCCCGGTTGCTCGTGGTAATGCCGCACGCTTGCGTGAAGAATCGAATGGATATAAAGCGCGTGTCATAGCTAGGTCTGAAGGTGAGGCTAGTCGTTTTGAACAATTATTAACTGAATATCAACGTGCACCGGAAGTAACGCGTGAACGTTTGTATTTTGATGCAATTGAATCGGTCTATAGTAATTCAAGTAAAGTATTTATTGATAATGATAATGGAAACAGTTTGATGTATTTACCCATTGATAAACTTATTCAGAAACGACAAAATAATAGCTCAAATTTTTCAAGCCCTGAATTTAATGATCTATCAACCTCTTCGCTGCAGGATGCCAGACAAAAATTTGATAGCCGTATAAGAGGAGAAAGATAATGTCGTTACTTCAAAAGATTTTTATTCCTGTCGTTATTATTGTGGCAATAGCTTCTTTCTCTATTTTTACGGTCAACCAATGGGAACAGGCAGTTGTATTTGAATTCAAGAAAATAAAATCATCTGATCTTGAACCTGGTTTGCATTTTATGAAGCCAGTAATGAATACTGCGTTAAAATTTGAAAAGCGGTTGCTTAATCTGGATCAATCGCCACGACGATTTTTAACACTTGAAAAGAAAGACGTTATTGTTGATTACTATGCTAAATGGCGAATATCAGACGTAGAAAAATTTTACGTCGCTAGTAATGGTGGCAATATTGAATACGCAAAGACAGAATTGATTTCCCAGAGTCTGGATCAGGCATTGCGAGATGAATTTGGTAAACGTACCGTACAGGAAGTTGTTGCTGGTGAGCGCGATGAAATTCTTAGAATTGTTACTGCGACCTCGAAACAATTAGAAGAGAGTTATGGTATAGAGATTGTCGATGTCAGAACCAAGCGTATCGATCTGCCAGACGAAGTAAGTGATGACGTATACAAACGTATGCGTTCTGAGCGAGTTCGTGTCGCTGAAGAACTTCGTGCACAAGGTAAAGAGGCTGCTGAAAGAATTGAAGCAGTGACAGACAGGGATCGTGAGGTGATTATGGCTAATGCTTATCGCGATGCTGAAATCATTCGTGGTGAAGGTGACGCTCAGGCAACTGAAATTTATGCAACTGCTTATAACAAGGATAGAGAATTTTATTCATTTTATCGTAGTCTGGATGCCTATAAGAACAGTTTCAAAAATGGTAATGATATATTACTGATTGAACCTAAATCAGATTTCTTCAGATATTTTAATAGTTCAAGAGGTAACTAGGTTGAACTGAAGTGGGTCGATGGACTCACTGGCTGGTTGTCGGTATTAGAATGGTGAAACTGATTGTTTGATATTAATTTTTCTGATTTTTTAGCTGCATTAGCGCTGGTTTTTGTTATAGAGGGTTTAATGCCCTCTATAAATCCAGAAGGCATGCGTAAAGTATTCTCAATGGTATCTCAAATGGATAATCAAACATTACGCTTTTTAGGTGTCTCGAGCATGATATTTGGTGTGATACTTCTAACTATTGTTAGATAGATTTTAAATCGGTAAATGTATGACTATTATTAATCGTTGGTTACTTCCCGAAGGTGTTGAAGAGATATTGCCGCCAAAGGCAATGCAGCTCGAACACCTATGTCGGACGATCATTGACCTGCTTTCTAGCTGGGGATATGAGTTTGTTATTCCTCCAATGATTGAATATCTGGAATCCTTGCTTACAGGTACAGGCGAAGACCTGGACTTAAAGACATTCAAACTTACCGATCAATTAAGTGGTCGTTTGATGGGGATTCGTGCAGATATTACGCCACAAGTTGCACGTATAGACGCACATCTTTTAAAACGTGATACACCAACGCGACTTTGTTACCTTGGTTCCGTGTTACATGCACGTCCAAGCAGATCGGGAGAGACACGCTCGCCGTTACAATTAGGTGCAGAACTCTATGGTCACGCAGGTGTTGCCAGTGATATTGAAATTGTTAAATTGATGCTAGCAACGTTAAAACACGTTGGTGTTAGTCAAGCGTATATTGATCTTGGACACATTGGTATATTTCGCACATTAAGTTCTGAATCATTACTGGATACTGAGCAACAAACCGCCGTGTTTGAAGCATTGCAGCGCAAAGCGAAAGACGAATTAAAATCTTTGTATAAGAGTTGGAATGTTACAGATGATGCCAGTAATGCATTACTGGATTTGGTCGATCTCAATGGTGATGTATCAGTTTTGGCTGAAGCTGAAAAGTTGTTTAAAAAGTTATCTCCCGAAGTTAAAAACTATATTGGCGAGGTAAAAGCATTAGCTGATTCGATAAAGGATCAATCTGATATCTCTATCAATATCGATTTGGCTGAGCTACGTGGTTATCGCTATCACACGGGTATGGTTTATACCGCTTTTGTTCCGGGCAAGGGTGAAGGTATCGCCTTTGGTGGTCGTTACGATGATATTGGTAGTGCTTTTGGTCGAGCCAGACCAGCAACAGGTTTTAGTACGGATGTGAAATCCTTATTAAAACTTCAAAAGACTGAAGAAAA
>CAYTIZ010000191.1:0-4922 GCA_964437885.1 uncultured Enterobacteriaceae bacterium | reverse complement strand
ACCATTAGATCATATATCTGCAAAAAGTGGAAAAATATTTGTGTATGAGAGTCAGGGAAGTAGGTAGTAGAGTAATGCACGACTAAATGGATTTAGGAGGTAGTGCGAAGCATAGTCACAGGGATGTGACGTAGTAGAGCAATGCAGGAGCAATTGCCGAGGAAGCTAGAGCCGAGGAGCAATTACCGAACGGAGACCGATACAGTAATAATGTCAGAGAATATATGGGATATTTCCTGGAAGAATTTTACTGCCAAAGCAATCAATGTAAGTGCAAGGTCAAGATAAATCGGGGTTAATAGTCAGCGGCTGCCATATAAGGTTTTTTCTATTATTTTTTCCATAAGTTTTAATCAAGTAAAAGTTGTTCAAGAATATTTATATAAATATTGGTTAATGTAGTCAGGTCATCGATTTTGACGCATTCG
This sequence comes from uncultured Enterobacteriaceae bacterium, assembly GCA_964437885.1. Classification (GTDB taxonomy): domain Bacteria; phylum Pseudomonadota; class Gammaproteobacteria; order Eutrophobiales; family Eutrophobiaceae; genus UBA7359. Next base: position 4,494 of record CAYTIZ010000191.1, on the reverse strand, counting down.
TTAATTTTATGAATGGTGTCATTAACAACACCTAGCTCGATAACTTCAGCACCGGTTGGTGCAATAAAGCGTCCATCTGATGTGCCGCCTCCGGTGGAACAATCTGTTTCAATACCGCAGAGTAATTTAATCGCCACACAACTGGCGTTGACGAGTTTGCCTGTGTCGGTGAGAAAGGGCTGCCCCGATAGTTTCCATTCAAGGTCATAATCGAGATTATGTTTTTGTAATAGTTCGGCAACCTTGTTTTGTAATTCATCCTGAGTTGTTTCGGTAGAAAAACGAAAGTTAAATAATAGTTTTACTGAGCCCGGTATGACATTCTCGGCACCCGTACCTGCATTAATATTCGAAATTTGAAACGTTGTTGGTGGAAATGAATCATTTCCCTTGTCCCACTCAATCGAGGTAATCTCAGTTAAGAACGCGCTAGCTTTGTGAATCGGATTTTCGGCAATATCAGGATAAGCAACGTGTCCCTGTATCCCTTTGATCGTCAATATTCCATTTAATGAGCCACGTCGTCCTATACGTATTATATCAGCTAGTTGTTTGTCGCTGGAAGGCTCACCAACAATACACCAATCAATTTTGATGTCATTGTCATTTAAATAATCAATGACTTTCCGAGTGCCATTGATTGAAGGTCCTTCTTCATCACTGGTTATGAGGAAAGCAATAACACCATTGTGATCTGGATGTTCTTCTACAAATTGTTCAGCGGCAATGACCATAGCAGCGATACCACCTTTCATATCAGCGGCACCACGACCATAAAGCATGCCATCAATTATTTCTGCCTTAAAAGGATCCGTTTTCCATTCTTCTATCGGTCCAGTAGGTACAACATCAGTATGTCCGGCAAAGGCAAACAAAGATCCAGAGCTGCCGTGCGTTATCCATAGATTATCAACTTCTTCAAAACGTAAGTGGGTTGCTTTAAATCCCAACTTTTCTAAACGCTCAGCGATTAATTGTTGGCAGCCACCATCTTCAGGCGTTACAGATTGTCGGTTGATTAAATCTATTGTGAGTTCAAGTGTTTCACTCATTTTATTTAAATGTATCGTTACACCAAGTTAAGAATTCTGTTGAATTTATAATAGATATATTTTTATTAGGATTATTTTTGGAAATATATTCTCTATTTTGAGCAGCATTTTTTAACCATGATATAGCTCCCTCTCTAAACCCTTTGCCATCTATTAATATTATTACATTATCTTCTGGTATTGCATTTGCTGCGCTTAGATAAACATGAGGTAATTTCTCATCAACACTACCTGCTTTTTGTTGCCATTTACATTCAATTCATATTTTTAATTTATGCTTTTGAGATAGTAATAAGAATTCTGTAAATCCGCGACCGCCATATAGCGTTATGTATGGAACATTTTTTAGTAACAATTCATTATCGTAATCAGTTGAGTTTTTTGTATATTCTGAATATTTTACTGCTTTAAATCCATGGGCACCCAGTGTGCTAATTACTAGTTGTTCTAGCACATTTCCAGTTTTATTTGCTTGGCCTCCCTGTGTGGTCATGGAATCACCTCATCACTTGATTAATGGTTCATATAAAGCCAAGAGTTCTCTAGCGCGTTCACGCTTATTTCCATTGCAACTAATTAATCTACGAACATTAAAATGATATATGTGAGTTGCTTCGCTATATATTTTCTTAGTTATATTATTGGAATGATTAGATATTAGTACAGTTACCCCAGAGTCAGATGTTTTTTTTGCGGCATTCGCCAATCGAATTTGTTCACCTTCACTAAATCCACCTGCGCTATAACTCGTGAAATTTGAAGTGCTGTTTCGTGGGACATACGGTGGATCACAATAAATGACGTCATTTGGCTTGGCTTTATTAATAATTTTTTCGAAATCTTCGCATTTAATTGATGCTTTTTTACTTTTCTTAGCGAAAACAAACAATTCTTTTTCTGGAAAATATGGTTTTTTATATTTACCAAATGGAACATTTAATTTTCCAGATGCATTATATCTGCACAGACCGTTATAACCATGTTTGTTGATATATAAAAATAATGCTGACTTTAGAGTTTGATCACTAGTTGTATTAAATTTTTCTCTTATCTTATAAAAATCAGTAGCGTTATTATACTTTTGGTCAAAATACTTTCGACAATAATCAATAAATGTAGTCCCATCGTTTTTAAGTAATTTGTAGAAATTAATCAAATCATTATTTATATCACTAAGCGTATATTTATTAAAATCAGTATTTAAGAACAAAACGCTTGAGCCTGCGAATGGTTCAATTAATCTATTTCCATTGGGTAATCTTTTCTTGATTTGATCTAAAACTCGATATTTCCCTCCTGCCCACTTAAGAGGAGATCTTACTTTGGAGACTATTTCTTGCATAGGTGTTTTTATTCTTCTTCTTGATATAGCGCTTTAATACTTAAAGCATGTATTTCTGTTTTCATTAGATCCTCAACTGCCAAATAAACTAATCGGTGTCGTTCTATAAGACTTTTGCCATTAAATGCATCGGCAATAATCGTAACAGAGAAATGTCCCGCACCACTGGCTGCTCCGGCATGACCAGCATGCAGGTGGGATTCATCAATAATATCCAATTGTGCTGGTTGTAACTGAGAGTTTAACCGTTCTCGTATAGCTTCGATGCGATTCATCTAAAATACTTTTTTATAAGGTTTTACGATAACTTTTTCATAAACACCAGCAGTGATATAAGGATCGGCATCTGCCCAGGCTTGAGCGTCTTCTAATGAATCAAATTCAGCGACGATCAGGCTTCCAGTAAAACCATTCGGCCTGGATCTTCGCTATCGATTTTTGGATGTGGTCCGGCGGTTAATAAACGTCCTTCATCTCTTAAAGTTTCAAGGCGAGCAATGTGGTCAGTTCTGACAGTCATTCTTTTTTCCAGACTGTCGTCAACATCCTGGCTAATTATCGCGTAATACATTTATTTATTACCTCTATGTACTATTCTTCCTGTGATGTAGTCTCTGCTTCTTTAATATAGCGATATAGATAAAAACCTATACCTACCAGAAATGATAGGTTAAGCAACGTCATGCCCCATGCTTTAAAGTTAACCCAAAACTCGGTGCTAAAATTAAAGGCAACATAAAGATTAACAAATCCCATGACGATAAAAAATATTCCCCAGCTTATATTGACATTCCTCCATACATGCGTTGGTAGTTCTAATTTATCATCTGCCATATTTAACATGCGTTGAAACAAAGGTTTCTTTCCAAAGAAATGGCTGCCGATAAAGGCGGTAGCAAAGCACCAATTAACGATGGTGGGCTTCCATTTAATAAAACTTTCGTTATTTAAATAGATGGTTAGACCACCAAAAATGAGTACCACGATAAAGGTGATAACATGCATTTTTTCAAACTTCTTGTATAACAACCAATAAAGACAAATCTGAACGAAAGTTGCTACGATGATTGTGTAGGTCGCTAAGTAAATACCTTGTTCACGATCTTCGGGAAAGTAAAAGGCGATGAAGAAAGCAATAATTGGGAAAAAATCAAACAGAAATTTCATAAATTTAACTTTGTAGTTTAATCAGGCATCATACCAAAAAAAAGCTCTGGCCGACTACATACCCAAAATTACCTCAAATATGACTCAATATTTCAATATTCATCCAGAAAACCCGCAGGGGAGACTAGTTAGTCAGGCTGCTGATATTATCCGACATGGTGGTTTGGCGATTTATCCGACTGACTCTTGTTATGCCTTGGGTTGTCATCTGGGAGAAAAAGAGGCAATTGATCGGATTCGACAGATAAGACAGCTTGATAAGCACCACAATATGACCTTGCTTTGTCGCGATCTCTCGGATATTGCGGCCTATGCCAAAGTCAGTAATTCAGCCTATCGTTTAATCAAATCATTAACACCTGGACCTTACACTTTCTTATTACGCGCGACGAAAGATGTGCCGCGTAGACTTCAGCATCCAAAACGTAAAACGATTGGTCTCAGGGTTCCAGAAAATCAGATTGTGCAGGCTTTACTTGAGACTCTGGGCGAGCCAATGTTGAGTACCAGTCTAATATTATCCCAAGATGATATTCCTTTGTCTGAGTTGGAAGAAATGAGAGAGAGCTTAAATAATCAGGTCGATGTGATTATTGACGGTGGTGCGTGTGGAATTGAAGCAACAACCGTTATCGATTTACTTGAGAGCGAGCCGATAATAGTCAGACAGGGAAAGGGTGAGTCTCATTTATGAGTGATTAGAAGAGATTAGTGAGTTGTTTCAACAATTTAAAATTACTTGATCCTGACTTGTCCGAGCAGGGTATAATCCTGCGCTAATAATTTCTTCCAGGAGAGAGTTTTGTCCACAAGTGGTAAACAGCGGGTTTTGTCGGGTATGCGTCCGACTGGCCAGCTACATCTAGGTCATTATCATGGCGTTCTTAAAAATTGGCTGGAATTGCAACAGGAATACGAGTGTTTCTTTTTTGT
>CAYTIZ010000190.1:0-4925 GCA_964437885.1 uncultured Enterobacteriaceae bacterium | reverse complement strand
CTGCGCTTTCTGTTGTCAGGATTAATGTGCTTATAGAATCAGAAGGGGCATTGGGGTTACTGGTAACGCCAGTGGCATTTTCTATGAACGCAACATTCCTACTTAGACCATTCGCAAACTGGATACTTTCAATTTGATTACCATTAAACCAATTACTGATAGTCAGTTCATCGCCTGTGTAGGTGCCATCATCAAACTTGAGCTTGATGATCAGATTGTTCTTTGCATCATCAACATCCAGTTCGATGTTGTCGGGAGTAATACCGACTCCGAGCTCTATTTTGTCGAAGTCACCGGCTTCATCCAGCACGAAGTCTTTGTCGTATCCAAAGCCGAAGCGGTAAGTATCGTTGCCCTGACCACCGTATAGTTTATCGTTGTCTATGCCACCATCAAGAATGTCATTACCGGCGACATCTTTGCCATCGGCGTGTTGACGGAAGATGAAGGTTTCTGTCTGGGTGGAGCCTTGTATTGATTTATTATCCTTATCATAGCTGTCCGGATCTTTGTCGCCCCATAACGTATCTTCGCCGGCTTCGCCTTTTAGAAAGTCATTCCCGGCTTCGCCTTGCAAGGTATCGTTATCGGCACCACCAAATAAGGTATCATCCCCGGCTCCGCTATAAAGAAAGTCATCACCTGCTCCGCCATCGAGAAAATCATTACCCGCATCAACAACAGCAACATCACTTAAAGCCGCCTGAAATCCACTTAGTGGATCATTAAAGATATTAAACGTTTGTGTTGCACCATCATAGAAGGTACCGGTTTGATTGCGGAAGAAGCCTTGGCTGTTGGCATCACCATAGAGTTTATCGTTGCCGTTGCCTCCCACTAACAGATCGACCCCGGCACCGCCTAAGACATAGTCGTTGTCATCACCGCCATAAAGTTGATCGAGTCCGGTGCCACTCTTACCGCCTTCGATAAAGTCGTTGCCGGTACTGCCGTAGATTAAATCCGCACCGTCGTTACCTTTGAGAAAGTCGTGGTCTTCCTGTCCATGCAGGAAGTCATTGCGTTGACTACCGCTGATAAAATCATCACCGGCTTCACCATAGATCGTGGCACCTTGAGTAAAATCACTGGGGGTAACATCGCCAGAAACATTAACACGATCTACTTCGATAAAGTCATCGCCATCCAGTCCCGGAGCATCGCCTTCGCTGTCACCAAAGATAACGAGATTAGCGATGTCGGCATCGATTTGGATAGTGTCATTGCCGCCCATTCCCGCAATCTTGCTAACTTGAGTAGTAAAAGTGACTTCATCAACAGGTGGAACATTAACGTCATCAAAGCGTTTGATGGTGGTGCCGTTATTAAAATCAAAAATAAATTCGTTGTTGTCGGTGCCGATGTATTCTGCGGGAGGTGGTAGAGGTAGTGCATTTAAGATGATGCCGTAATCGCCATCGTTAAATGCTTGCCCAGTATCTTTAAAGTTTTTGATAGTAAATGATTTTGTCACCGAACCTTGTATAAGACTAACAATGGCATCATCACCTGTAATCGCTAAGGTGAGATTATTATTTCCACTGTGTTCATAATTATCGGGGGAGGTTTCAACATACTCACCACCGATGGTCACGACATTGAATTCGATAAACTGAACAGTACGGTCGCTGTCTTCTATTTCATCACCCTCACCGACGTAGTAGGTGTCTTCGCCTTTGCCACCTACTAGGGTGTCTATTTGATTGTCTTCGCTACGATTAAAGTCACTGCTGTAGAGGGTGTCGTTACCATCACCGCCTTCGAGATAATCACCGATGAAGTTTCCAGTTGTACCTATCTGCTTGCCACCGTCATAACCAACCAAAATATCATTGCCCAACCCACCGTATAGATGGTCTTGCTTGTTAGTGCCTGTGAGTAGTTCTGTCTCATCAATAACGTTACGACCGAATTTGATGATGCCGTCGGGTAAATCCAAACCGCCAACCGCCCCCAGTTCCAATCCACTTGTTTCGTCCTTGTAAACTCGTTCTGGTGTCACGCCTAAGGTTGTAAAGTCATTAATACCGTAGAAATTTTTCAGTATCAGAAAAGCAGCACGGTCTTCGAGATATTGATCGCTGAAGTTTTCTAAATCGAGTTCGCCATTTTGATTGTAGTCAGCATTAACATAGACTGTATCAGGCGCGATAATGACAAATGGGTTCAGTTCTAAAAGCGCATAGCGATATTCAATTAAAGTTTGTGCTTTAGTTATTATTTCACTACTACTCTTGCCAATAAGGCTTTCTAATATGTAACCCTTATCTTTTGTTTCTGCTTGTATTTTAAGTATCCGTTCATGGATTGCGGTTCTGTTTTCGAATGTGCCGGTACTAACCAATCCAGCCTTGGCTGTTTCCAAAGGCACATTATTTGATGGATCATTATCAGCACTTAGAAATAGTTTAGAAAGTGCCTGTACGTATTTCTCTTCCGTATCATCAGGATTATTTGACATCGCATCGTACATGGCAAAGATTTCATCGTTGGTTAGTTGCGGATTAAGACTTTCAACCAAGGCATGTACAGCCAAGCCATCCATGAATTGATCCATGGCGTGACTCACGTTCTCTACTCTGATAAATGTTTCTTCGCTTGCAGGTGTTCCCGTTATAACACCAGACACAATATCGTCATCATCACCCGGTACTGAATCTTCACTCTCCAGTGTATAGAGTCGGAGTGAAAGCTCAGTAAATGTCGCTGCTGGTGGATTATTAGTATCAATATAGTTGCTGAATAAATCAACAAATTCATCGGTCAGTCGTTCTCCTTCGCCATCAAGTGCAACAGCAGGATCAAATCCTGGAGAGCTAAATGTTACCGCCTGATCAAATAAGTTGGGGAAAAGACGTAATGCCAAGGCAGATAAATGACCACCTAGTGAATCACCCGTTACTGTCACTTGATCTCCTGCTTTGAGTACACCTTCGCCCAGACCAGTACCATCAGTTTCCTCAAACCAATAATAAGTAACCTCACCGGCTTCATCTCTTTCGACGCTTTTCGATACGTCAGGGACGAGCGAAATATCCGTATTAAATTTTAACTTTAATTGAGTGACATCAGCACCCGATGTTCCCTGTAAACGTTGAATGTAGTTAAACATGCCAACGGCCTGATGAGGTGCCAATCCAAATCCACCAATATCAATAAAATCGGAAAAGAGTAAATCTTTTAAAGCCTCAACTGTTTGTTCACCACCCGCTAACAATCCACCGCCCTCGGTACCTCGGATTGCTAATACTTTTTCATTGGTTCCTTCTTTTTCAAATACATTTGCGGCAAAACCTGCAAGATCATTTTCTTGGAAACTTGTGACTGTCCAGCCTTGGTTTAAAAATATCTCCACTCCAAGATCCGTTGGTACACGTGCTACCAATGGATCACTGACTGTGTCAATCATCTTTTGTTTACTTGTAGTGTTATCATTACTCCATAACACATAGGCCATGTTGGAAAACCAGGAATAAGTATAAAAATCTGATAAACTTAAAACATTCATGGCATATCTCCTTTATCTGAAACTTTTGGCTTAATTACTGCCTTAATCAAGTCATCATAATATAATGTTATTTTTTGATGCTGCGGTAGATAATCTCCATCACAACCAACAGGACTCCATGTAAAACCCATAAATCCCAATAATCGACTATCCAACCAACCGGGATAAACTGCAAAAGAAACAATTTCTCCTAACACTTCACCAGAAGTACGATCCTGAATTATCTTTCTACTTCGGTTAAAAGGCATTTCTAATACTTCTATATTTTTCACATATTCATAATCACTAATAAAACTATTTACCTTTTCTTCGACAATTAAATCATCATGTAATGTATAACGTTTTTTTCCACCCATAATTGTTTCATTTTCAACGTACGTAAAACCATATTCGATCCAATCTTCTAATTCGAAGACCCCAGCCAAACCATCCGCTTCAACTGTCTTATACACATGCAACCCCGCCTCTTCCTGACATAAACGTTCAGCTTCTTTGGAGATTTGGTACACATCCCAATAGGCAATAAATACGGCAATAAACCACACGCATAAGATACTAATTATTTTTATAACCAATTTGAAACGTTTGAGTATTAACCAATAAATGATAGGCGTAATAACAACCACTACAAACCCAACAAATAACTCCGGCCCACCATAAGTAATCATGTAATCCCAATTAATCATCTTTATTTTCCTTTTTCATTTCTCAATTCGCTCATTAATTACTACTTATCGTATTATTTCTTAACTCCGTCATGCCGCCTCTTTCATCCCTATATATAATGTGTCGTTGACCGTAAATTCCCCACCCAGCTTGTTACCGTCTTTGTCGAGGCGTTGCGCTAAAATTGTATTTTTTTCATCTAGCCAGACCGTGACGAGACTGTCATCGGCCAGAGTGGCTACGGTAGGACGCGTCTGGATCCCGGGCGTGGTGGTATTTACTAAAAATTCGGCGGTCGGATCTTGTGTCGTCAAACTGATCGTCACCTCATCGGCGACCGCCACCGGGATGGAATTAAATTCATTGGTCGTTAGGGTAAAGGTATCACTCGCGGTTAAACCACCACTATCGGTTGCAATAACCCGCACATCGACTGAACCGATATCCACATCCGCAGGCGTGCCGCTAAACGACCCGGTCACATCATCAAACGTGAGCCACGTTGGTAGGGCACTGCCATCGGACAAGCTTGCAGTGAAGCTGAGTGTTTCGTTCAGGTTGATATCGCTAAAGGTGTCGGCGGGCACCTGAAAACTAAACGCGCGTTGTGAGCGGGATACCTGGTCGTCTATGGCATTGGCGACTTCCGGTGCCAGATTCACATTGCCCACATTCAGATTGAAATCCAGAGAGACGGATTGATTGGCACTGTCGGTGGCGCTGACATTGATGTCAATAATCTCGCTGTCCG
>CAYTIZ010000189.1:0-4942 GCA_964437885.1 uncultured Enterobacteriaceae bacterium | reverse complement strand
CCGCGCATTGATGCAGGCTAACCGAGATGCTATGAAAATACAGATGGAAGCTTTGCATGCAGATACCAAAAACCAGTTGAGTTCTGTTTTGAGCCCTGAGCAAATGACTAAGTTTGAAGAATTACGTACACAACGAGTTGAAAAGATGAAACAAAAACGTGAAAAACGTAAGGAATATTTTAAGAACGCTTCATAAATAACTGATAATAATTCAGCTGATTCTATATAGGAAAAACTGACATTAAGAAACCCCCGTAAGAGCTTCGCGCGGGGGTTTATGCCACTGATAGCGGCATTTGAAGAGTGATAACACTCTAGTTAAATTATAGGATATATTATTTATATTGCAGATTTATTTTTATAAAATTTAATTTGAACCAAGTAAATTAATTTACTTTATTGAAAGATTAAATAAGTATTTGAAAAACACACTATTCTTAAGATTTAATCCATACATAAACTCATTCGCTTAATAATTACGAATCTATAATAAAGAAGTTTCTATCTAATTTATTTTTAACTTCTGTTAAAAATACTCACTCATTAACGGTGCATATATATAAAGCTGATAGCGAGCGGACCAAACTATTCAATCAGAACATTCACAAAATCCCTGCACATCATACAAAATAGTTTCTTGCTTCTTAAACAATCTTGTAACTTGAAACACGGATACCCATGTTTCAAAAGAAAGTTTAATTTTCTATAAGCATATGTTTTATAAGTAGATTATCAACAAAAATTACTTTTTATATGTAGAAAAACAGGCCGGCATTGCTGCACTGCACAAATTAATTTATAATAGCCCGCTAGTAGCTATATTACGAGATACACAACTCAAAGAGGCTTATATGTTTTTTGGCAATACAGAAGAAATGATAAAACAATTTTCCGATACACAGCTTGAGATGACGACACATTTCATGAATGTGAGTCTGGACACTTTTAATAAGGTCAACCCAGTCCTCTTCAATACTGAGTTGATTGATGAATGGAAAGATAAAATCAATAGTAGCGCATCATTACGCCAAAACAATATCAGCCTATTTAATGATTTCATTCGCCTCTGTCAGTACACAACTTATAAAAATTTTGGCATAGAAACAGAACCTGTTATTACACCAGACAAATCTGACCGACGTTTTTCTGATGAAAACTGGAATGAAATTGCCGCATTCGATTATATCAAACAGTTTTATTTATTAGTCTCGGAATACACACTCAAATCAACGGCTGCAAATGAGCAGTTAGATGATAAAGAATTGCAGAAACTCGAATTCTATACCAAGCAATTTCTTGATGCCCTGTCTCCAACAAACTTTGCTACAAGCAACCCCGCTGTCATCAAGGAAACATTGGATAGCAATGGCGAAAACCTGATAAACGGAGCGAAGGCCTTGTTAGATGATTTAATTCGCGGAAAGGGAAAATTATTAACACCCCGTATGACGGACAATTCATCCTTTGAAGTGGGTAAAAATGTTGCCGCCACACTAGGCAAAGTGATATTTCAAAATGAGTTAATGCAACTTATTCAGTACACACCGACAACCAAAACTGTCTATGAAACACCTTTGCTTATCGTACCACCCTGGATAAACAAGTATTACATTCTCGACCTGAGAAAAGAGAACAGCTTTATTCAATGGGCTGTTGATCAGGGTCATAGCGTTTTCATTATCTCCTGGGTTAATCCCGATAAGACTTATGCGAATACCGAACTTGAAGATTACATGAGCAAAGGTATTCTGACTGCAATTGATAAGGTCAAAGAAGAAACAGAACAATCATCAGTCAATACGATTGGTTATTGCATAGGCGGCACCCTGCTTGCTGCAACCAATGCCTATCTTGCGAGCAAACGCCGTAAAACAATTAAATCAACCACCTATTTCGCAACAATGATTGATTTCGAGGCCCCCGGTGATTTAGGTATTTTCATTGATGAAGAACAACTCGATGCACTGGATGTCACCATGGAAAAAGAAGGCTTTCTTGATGGTGCTAGCATGGCATCAGTATTTAATATGTTACGCTCTAATGATCTTATTTGGCCGTTCTTCATCAACAACTATCTATTTGGAAAAGAACCCGCCGCATTTGATCTGCTCTACTGGAATTCTGATTCAACGCGTCTAGCTGCCAAGGCGCATAGTTTTTATTTGCGCAACTGCTATCTCAATAACTTATTACGTGAACCCGGTGGAATTAAACTTGATGATACCGCTATCGATATTAGCAAAATTAAAGTGCCAACTTATTTCATATCTACCCATGATGATCACATTGCGCCATGGAAATCGACTTATGCCGGTGCACAACTACTATCCGGTGATGTTAAATTTGTACTCGGTGGTTCAGGTCATATTGCCGGTATTATTAACCCACCGGTTAAAAACAAATATGGTTTCTGGACAAACAACACAATTGAACAAGAACCAGAGAACTGGTTAGAAGATGCTAGTTATACTGAAGGCTCATGGTGGACAGATTGGCAAAAATGGGTCAAGAAACATGCTGGCAAGAAGATCAATGCACGTAAACCTGGCCGTAAGTTAAAAGAAATTGAAGATGCACCAGGCAGTTACGTTAAAGTAAGGATCAGTGAAGATTAATCAAAACAAAATCATTTATGCAGGAGAAAAGCCATGAGTAAGGCAACAGCACGACATATTCTCGTAAACACTGAAGAAGAATGTACGTCATTAAAACAAAAAATTGAAGACGGCACTGATTTTGAAGAAGTCGCAAAAGAACATTCAAGCTGCCCCTCAGGCAGTAATGGTGGCGATCTGGGTGAATTTGGACCAGGACAGATGGTGAAGGAATTTGATGAAGTTGTATTCAATGAAGAGTTGAATACTGTTCATGGCCCGGTCAAAACCCAATTTGGCTATCACTTATTGGAAATCACCAGCCGCGAAGATTGATATATTTTTAGCCCGAACTAACCAGTTTGATGAATAATATAAAATCACACTTAAACAAACATTAAGCAAATAAGCATCATTGAGCTTGGGTCAGAGCATCGTCAAGCAAATGAAAGAACGACAAGGATAAATAATTGATTTTTCTGCACGTCGAGTGTGATTTGAATAACGCTCTGACCCAGAGTTGATGATGATTGATAATCCCAATGTACAAATTGAGATTATCAGTCAAAACTTTAGAAAGAAGTTGCAAAGAACCTTATTAAGCTTAGGTCATTGGCATCAATACTAATCCCAGTGCTAATGCTGCTGGCAAAGCTTGAATGAATAATATTTTTCGACTTACTGTTAGTCCACCAAAAATACCTGCAATGACGACACAAACTAGAAAAAACAGTTTAATCGACTGACCCGCCTCACCTAAACATAATCCCCAAATAAGCCCTGCTGCCAAAAAACCATTATAAAGTCCTTGATTCATTGCAAGAACTTTCGATGCGCTGGCAGCTTCCAGAGTGTGACCAAATGTTTTTAAACCATAGGGTTTGTCCCAAAGAAACATTTCTAGAATAAGAAAATAAATATGGAGAAATGCGACAAGCCCAACAAGTGTGTTCACAATGATATTCATTTTTTATACCTTATTATTTAATTATTAATTTTTTCATTTTCCGATGCGGAATTCCTGCGTCATCAAAAACACTACCCTCTTCTTCGAATCCGAATTTCTTATAAAAACCAATAGCATCAAGCTGAGAATTAAGAAAAGCAGCTTTTAACATTTTTGCTGCTGCTATAGATAACAGTTTTATTAAAATTTTACTACCAATACCCATCTGGCGATAAGGCTTCAACACCGCCATACGACCAATTTGACCGGTTTCTAAAACACGACCTGTCGCAACATAGTTCCCATTTATTTTAACGATGACATGCGTACAATTTTTATCATGTTCATCCCATTCCATTTCTTCAGGAATATTCTGTTCTTCAATAAATACATTTGTCCGAATACGACGCAAATAGCTTTCCATATCCTGCCACTTAACTTGAACAACACTACAGTCAACCTCACTCATAAAAAAAGAAATAACCTGCACGATGTAATTTAAAGAGCAGTTCTAAAGCCGCGTCTTCATCGCAACACGCCATAACAGAAGCGTAATCAATTAGATGATGCGAGCAGAAATAACTCACTAAAGACAAGTAGCTATTAGACAAATTAAATTCATTGCCGGCAATAAATAATGCTATCGAGCCATCATTAACAATGTAAGAAAATCTTGCATGTCCACTACGATTAAGAATTCTACTTCTCTTAAACTTATTTTGAAACTCATCCGTATTAAGTTCTTCACCCTCATATTCAATATCACCACGTGTACTTTCAGTTATGTAGCGTCCGAACCAACTATTAAAATTTTCTTCATCGGACACAGTAGAAAGCATTAATTCTCGAATAGACTTAATATGTTCTGCTTTTATTTCACCCGATGATTCCTGCAAATCCAGTTCTGGATCAGAATAAAAAACATCTTCAGTTAACTCGTCAAGTTCACTGACAAAGGCACTTAATAATTCTTTTTGTATCGGCGCACGAAAACCGATCGAAAACGTCATGCAATCATCAAGTGCGATACCATGATGAGCAATGGCGGGCGGAAGATAAAGCATATCGCCGGGTTCCAGTATCCAGTCTTGTTTTGATTCGAAATTTTCCAGCAGGCGTAATTCCGTTCCGACCATGAAATCATCTTCTGTATATTCATTATCATTAATATGCCAATGTCGCTTGCCCTGAACTTGTAATAAAAAAACATCATAATTATCCAGATGTGGGCCAACACTGCCTTTAGCTTGAGCAAAGCTAATCATCAGATCATCAATACGCCAATTGGGAATAAAATTAAATTCATCAAGCAAACAAGCAAGTTCGGGAATATGATGATCAACTGCTTGTACTAATAAGGACCAATGAGATTCAGGCAAAGAAGTAAAATCACTTTCGACAA
>CAYTIZ010000188.1:3938-4958 GCA_964437885.1 uncultured Enterobacteriaceae bacterium | reverse complement strand
AAACGTGCGTTAGTTAGTGTTTCAGATAAAGCAGGAATAGTTGAATTCTGTAAGAATATAAACGAACTTGGTATCGAAATTCTTTCTACTGGCGGAACAGCAAAACTCCTGGCGGAAAATAATATTAATGTAATTGAGGTGTCTGACTATACGGGTTTTCCGGAAATGATGGATGGCCGGGTTAAAACGTTGCACCCGAAAATTCATGGTGGACTTCTAGGGCGACGTGGAACGGACAAAGAAGTGATGCAGCAACATAATATTGATGAAATCGATTTGGTTATTGTTAATTTGTATCCATTTGAGCAGACAGTCAGTAAAACAGATTGTACATTTGAAGAAGCCATTGAGAATATCGATATTGGTGGTCCTGCTATGTTGCGTTCAGCCGCCAAGAATCACGCCTCCGTCACTGTTGTTGTCGATACAGTAGATTATGATGCTGTGCTGACAGAGCTGAAAGAAAATAATCAAAGTGTTAGCGATGAAACGCGGTTTCGTTTGGCACAAAAAGTATTCGCACATACGGCAAACTATGATGCCAATGTTTCAAACTATCTTGGTGCGTATAGCGAATCTAAAGAACCTTTGGAATATCCGCTAACTTATTCCACACAGTTTAAAAAACGACAGGAATTACGTTATGGTGAAAATCCGCACCAGACAGCGGCATTTTATACTGAACCAAACCCTCCAGCAGGAACATTGGCTAGCGCGAAACAAATTCAAGGCAAAGAACTTTCTTATAATAATATTGCAGATACCGATGCTGCATTGGAATGTGTGTTGTCTTTTGATGAAACGGCGTGTGTCATCGTTAAACATGCAAACCCTTGTGGCGTTGCAATAGGTAGTTCGGTTTTTGAAGCATATGATCGTGCTTATGCAACCGATCCGACATCTGCGTTTGGTGGCATCATTGCCTTTAATAAAACACTGGATGTAGAAACAGCAAAAGCAATTGTTGAACGACAATTCGTTGAAGTTATTATTGCACCATCAATAGCGCCAGAGTGCATT
>CAYTIZ010000188.1:0-3899 GCA_964437885.1 uncultured Enterobacteriaceae bacterium | reverse complement strand
TGTTAGAAGCAGGTCAACGTGCGGGAGCTATCCAACAATTAAATATGAAACGAGTCAGTGGTGGTTTACTGGTACAGGATAATGATCAGGGAATGATTACAAAAGATGATTTAAAAGTGGTGACAAAGCGAACGCCGACTGAGCAGGAATTAAATGATCTGGTTTTTGCATGGCATGTTGTTAAGTATGTGAAATCAAATGCCATCATTTATGCCAAAAACAATCAGACTATTGGTATTGGTGCAGGGCAGATGAGCCGTGTTTATAGTGCCCGTATTGCGGCAATTAAAGCAGAAGATGAAAAGCTGGAAGTGCTCGGTTCGGTGATGGCCTCCGATGCTTTCTTTCCGTTTAGAGATGGTCTCGATTCAGCAGCAAAGGTAGGTATTAAAGCAGTTATTCAGCCCGGCGGATCAATGCGGGATGATGAAGTGATTGTTGCTGCAGATGAACACGACATCGCCATGGTGTTTACAGGCATACGCCACTTCCTACACTGACGGGCATATTTTTTGTTACTTCTTCGTTGCAATCTTCGCTGCGCTACTCATGTATTATTTATACATTCCGTTGCTCACTCACGATTGCGCCTCGAATTAACAAAAAATCTACTCCGTCAGTCAATATGTAAACATAAGAGTTTTATATGAAAATACTTATAGTCGGTGGTGGTGGTCGTGAACATGCTTTGGCATGGAAAGCAGCGCAGTCTGATCAAGTTGATATTGTTTATGTTGCGCCCGGCAACGCGGGAACTGCTACTGAAAGTAAATGTGAGAATGTTACTATCGGTGCAGAAGACATTGATGCATTAAAAGCTTTCGCCGAAAAAAAACAAATCGATCTGACTATCATTGGCCCCGAAGCTCCATTAGTTGCCGGTATTGTTGATGAATTTCAACAAGCCGGACTTGTTTGCTTTGGACCAACAAAAGCAGGCGCCATTCTTGAAGGTTCGAAATCTTTCAGTAAAGACTTTCTAAAACGTCATCAAATCCCTACCGCAGAATATGACGTCTTTACCGAAGTCGAGCCTGCTATTGAATATATAAAGTCCAGAACAATACCTATTGTGATTAAGGCAGATGGTCTAGCTGCAGGTAAAGGTGTTGTTGTTGCCGCTAGCGAAGAAGAAGCAATTAATACAGTCAATGATATGTTATCGGGCAACAAATTTGGTGAAGCCGGACACCGTGTTGTTATCGAAGAATTTATGCAAGGTGAAGAGGCCAGCTTTATTGTTATGTCAGATGGCGAACATGTTTTGCCACTTGCCAGTTCTCAGGATCATAAAGCACGCGATGAAGGTGATAACGGCCCGAATACTGGCGGTATGGGCGCTTATTCTCCAGCGCCGATTGTTGATGCAGTGATGCATGAACGCATAATAAATGAAGTTATTATGCCAACAATAAAAGGTATGGCGAGCGAAGATAGAACCTATACTGGTTTTTTATACGCGGGCATTATGATTACCAAAGATGGTGGGCCTAAAGTGCTTGAATTTAATTGTCGTTTTGGTGACCCGGAAACACAGCCGATCATGATGCGTTTAAAAAGTGATCTGGTTTCCTTATGTTTGGCCGCAACAAAAAGTACATTGGATCAATGTTCTGCCGAATGGGATGAAAGAGCAGCCTTGGGCGTTGTTACAGCTTCAGCAGGTTATCCAGAAAGTGCAAGTAAAGGTGATGTGATTAATGGTCTTGATTTTGATTCTTCAAAAAACATAAAAGTATTTCATGCTGGAACTGCAAAAAATAACGATGACATTGTAACAGCCGGTGGTCGTGTGCTATGCGTAACAGGATTAGGAGAAACAGTGACAGAAGCACAACAAGAAGCCTATCAGGCATTAAAGCATATTAATTATGATGGTATATTTTATAGAAAGGATATCGGTTATAGAGCAGTGGAGCGAGAAGAGTAATCTCTTCCTTAAATCTTAATCTTTGGTTTTTAGCCTAAAATATCCATAAATTTCTAGAATTTGGCTTGTAACAAGCTAGCAAGCTCGTATACTGCGCGGTCGCTTGTTGTCCGGTAGCCTATAATACTGATAACAAGGCGGTTATCATCATTCCCACATCCAAAGGTAAGTTTCCATGAGCAATACTGATAATTCACCCGATCTGACTTTCGAGGATCTGTCACTATCGGCATCCGTTATGAAGGCGGTGAAAAAAGTAGGTTATGAGACGCCTTCTCCGATTCAGGCTGAAATTATCCCCCATGTAATGGATGGACGCGATGTAATAGGGCAGGCTCAAACAGGCACGGGCAAGACAGCAGCATTCGCATTACCAATACTGACAAACATTGATCTCAAGATAGCTACGCCTCAAGTATTGGTTTTGACACCTACCCGAGAGCTTGCTATTCAGGTTGCAGAAGCCTTTCAACAATATGCTAGTTTCCTGAAAGGTTTTCATGTTTTACCTATTTATGGTGGTCAGGAATACGGTGTGCAGTTACGCCAACTCAAACGTGGCGTACATGTTGTTGTTGGTACACCAGGACGGGTTATGGATCATATGCGTCGTGGCACACTAAAACTGGATAAATTAACGACTCTGGTTCTGGATGAAGCTGATGAAATGTTACGCATGGGTTTTATTGATGATGTTGAATGGGTGCTCGAACAATTACCGACGAAACGACAGATTGCTTTATTTTCGGCAACAATGCCGACAGAGATACGCAAGATATCCAAAAAATATTTAAACAATCCTGAACAGATCACCATTAAGACAAAGAGTATTACGGCTGATACGATTCGACAGCGTTTTATGGTTGTTAATGGCAGGCAAAAGCTGGAAGCCTTAACGACGATTCTGGAAAGCATGACGTTTAACGCGATTCTTATTTTTGTACGCACCAAGGTTCAAACAATAGAACTTGCCGAAAAACTGGCTGCCCGTGGTTATGCCAGTACGGCACTGAATGGTGATCTGACACAGAGAATACGAGAGCAAACCATTAATCGTTTGAAGGCCGGTAAATTAGATATGTTGATTGCGACCGATGTGGCGGCCCGTGGTCTTGATGTTGAACGAATCAGTCATGTTATCAATTTTGATATCCCCAGTGATCCTGAATCTTATACACATCGTATCGGTCGAACAGGAAGAGCCGGTCGTGAAGGCGAAGCTATTCTATTTGTAACTAATCGTGAACAACGTTTGTTACGCATGATAGAAAAAGTGACCGGTAAAAAAATCGAACGTATGCATATGCCTACCGTCGAAATAATTAATCAGGAACGTGTTCAACGTTTCAAGCAACGTATTACCGATACACTTGAGAATGAAGAGGTTGAGTTATTTCACTCAATCATTGAAGAGTATCAAGTTGAATCAGGTCGTTCGGTAATGGATATTGCGACAGCATTAGCAAAGATATCGCAAGGTGCGGAACCGTTTTTCGTTAAACCGATGAGAGAAGAGAAGGATGGTAGATCACGTAATAATGATCGGTCGAGAAATAAAGACAGCTCTCGTAATAGTGATAAATCCTCGCGTAACAGCAACAGGGAAAGAAGGCCGAGACAGCCTAGTCCTGATCGAGATATGGAACGTTTTCGAATCGAAGTTGGAAATAATCATGATGTACAGGTTAATAACATTGTTGGTGCCATTGCTAATGAAGCGGGTGTAGATGGTCAAAACATCAGGAATGTGACGATTCATGATAACTACGCAACACTGGATTTACCTATCGGAATGCCACGCGACCTATTTCGTGCTTTGAAAAAAGTTTGGATCTCTGGTCAGAAAATAAATATCAGCCGATTGGATGAGGAAAACGAAGTAGTTAGTAAGCCCAAGAAAACGAAACATAGAAAAACAGCCGCAGAAAAAAGAAAACGTGCTAAAGGCGAACAAAAACGTTCACGTAAA
>CAYTIZ010000187.1:0-4989 GCA_964437885.1 uncultured Enterobacteriaceae bacterium | reverse complement strand
GAGATTAAAGTCGGTGATGTAATTTGTATTATCGAAGCAATGAAAATTATGAATACTATCGAAGCGGATACTGGCGGTAAGGTAGTTCGTATCTTAGTCGAGAATGGTGATGCAGTTGAGTATGGCCAACCGTTATTTGTCGTCGCTTGATTAAGCGCATTATTTTAAAACGTCAGCACTATAAACCAAATTTCATAGAGTATTTTTATTAATGTTAGATAAAGTTGTTATTGCAAACCGTGGCGAGATTGCTCTTCGAATTTTGCGAGCGTGTAAAGAACTAGGTATTAAAACAGTGGCAGCTTATTCTGAAGCTGACCGTGATTTAAAACATGTTTTCCTTTCTGATGAATCTGTCTGTATTGGTCCTGCCTCATCAACAGACAGTTATTTAAATATTCCCGCTGTCATTAGTGCTGCAGAAGTGACTGATGCTGTTGGTATTCATCCGGGTTATGGTTTCCTTTCAGAGAATGCTGACTTTGCTGAACGCGTTGAACAAAGTGGCTTTGTTTTTATTGGACCTAGAGCAGAAACCATACGTTTAATGGGTGACAAGGTCTCCGCGATTAATGCAATGAAAAAAGCAGGTATTCCCTGTGTGCCGGGATCAGATGGGCCGTTAGGTGAAGATCCAGAAACATTAAAGAAGACAGCAAAAAGAATTGGCTATCCGATCATTATTAAAGCATCGGGTGGTGGTGGTGGTCGTGGTATGCGCGTTGTCCATAGTGAAGCTAATTTACTTAAATCAGTCGCCCTAACTCGTACAGAAGCAGGTGTTACATTTGGCAATGACATGATTTATATGGAAAAGTTTCTTGATCATCCTCGTCATATAGAAATTCAAATACTTGCAGATGAACATGGCAATGTTATTTATTTAGGTGAGCGTGATTGCTCTATGCAGCGACGTCATCAAAAGGTTATTGAAGAAGCGCCTGCTCCAGGTTTGGATGAAGAAACCAGAAAGAAAATTGGTGAACGTTGTGTTGAAGCATGTAAGACTATTTCTTATCGTGGTGCAGGCACGTTTGAGTTTCTTTATCAAGATGGTGAATTCTATTTTATAGAAATGAATACCCGTGTTCAGGTTGAGCACCCGGTTACTGAAATGATTACTGGCGTCGATATCGTTAAAGAACAATTACGTATTGCCAGTGGTTTGCCGTTAAGCTATAAACAAGAAGATATAAAAATAAAGGGCCATGCGATTGAATGCCGCATAAATGCCGAAGATCCAGAGACCTTCATGCCTTCGCCGGGAACAATTGAGCATTATCATCCGCCAGGTGGGTTTGGTATTCGAGTCGATACTCATGTTTATCAAGGTTACAAAGTGCCGCCGCATTATGATTCTATGATTGGTAAATTAATTGCGCATGCTGAAACAAGAGAACTTGCTTTTAGCCGATTGTCGATGGCTTTATCCGAAATCGTGATTGAAGGTATTAAAACCAATATCCCATTACACCAAAAGCTTGTTCAAGATACAGCCTTTAAGGCAGGTGGAACAGATATTCATTATCTGGAGACCAAGCTTGGTATCAAGTAAACATACCCGTAAAAATATTAATTTTTAGAAGCATGCTGCTCCATGTATAAACTAGAAGTACTATGAGCTGGCTCCAACTTGAACTTGAAACCCATCAAGCTCAGGCTGAAGAACTATCAGAATTACTTGAACAGTTTGGTGCCATCTCTGTTACTTTGACCGCATCGAGTGATGAGCCTGTGTTTGATGCGGAAAGTGAAACTAAAAAACTCTGGGATAAAACACGACTGATTGCCTTACTTCACCCCGAATCAGATCTCGATATTATGTTGGTCTGTTTACGTGACCGTATTGGTGCTGATAATATTTTCAGCCATAAAATTGAATTAATAAAAGATAAGGACTGGGTTAGTGAGTTTAAGTCTGCACACCAGCCGCTGCTTTTTTCAAACCGGATTTGTATTTCTCCTAGTTGGTGTGAGCTACCAGAAAATAATATCCCCACACTTATTCTTGATCCTGGTTTAGCTTTCGGTACCGGTTCACATCCGACAACATCCTTATGTATTGAATGGCTCGCTGAGAATGATCTGACTGACAAGATTGTGATCGATTATGGTTGTGGATCTGGAATCCTTGCTATGGTTGCTGCTTTACTCGGTGCGAATCAGGTTTATGCCGTCGATATAGACAGTCAGGCTTTACAGGCTGCAAGAGAGAATATAAATCGAAATAAATTATCTGAAAAAATTATTGTCGATCATGTTGATAATATCTCTCTTCCTGTAGTGGATATTTTAGTTGCCAATATATTGATGAACCCGTTAAAAGATTTAGCTGAAAAATTTTCAACCCTGACAAAATCAGGAGGAGATATTATTTTGTCTGGTTTACTTCATGTTCAGGCGGAAGAATGTTTGGCAGCTTATGCATCCCGTTTTAACATGGACGAACCTGTTTTTAATTCAGAGTGGACGCGTTTACACGGGATCAAAACTTAGTGTTTACAGTTTGCCCAGGTTGCACAAGACAATTTCAGATTTATGCGGAGCATCTAGCTGTTGCATCAGGACAAGTGCGCTGTGGTTTTTGTCATGCGCAGTTTAATGCGATGGAACGTTTACACGATGATCCATTACCGAATGAAAAAATCCTTAATGACATCCTGCTTGAGTCAGAGCCGGAACTAGAGCAACAACGAGAAACAAAACTAGAATCGGAAGTAGAAGCAGAACTGGAAGTAGAACCTCAATTTAATATTCCAGAACCAAAAAATACCGATCTAGAACAAGATGTATTAATTAGTACAGACGAAATTGATACAGATCAGGAATTGGAAACGGCGATTAGTGAAATCGGTATTCGTTCCTCGGGTGAAGAAATTAGAACCGAAGTAAAGAAAGAGTTAATTGAACCTGAAAAAAACAAACCAGTAGAAAAGCTGGTTCTAGATACACATTATGATTTTCCTGATGATGTAGAGCTTTTGCGAGAAGAGCCTGTTAAAAGAAGGGGCAGCTGGATTTTGCCTGCTTTCTGGACAATGGCCAGCTTTTCAGCACTGTTAATAATTTTCTCACAGCTTATCTGGTTTAATCGTGACAGGGTCTTGCTGAAATACCCTGAATTAATGCCATACGCAAAACAGCTATGTAAAGAACTTGATTGTAGATTGATTCGTCAGCGTGATACCAGAGCGATTAAGTTAGTTAATCGCGATGTTCGGCTACATCCAGATTATCAGGATGCCTTGCTAGTTAATGCTGCGATGAAAAATGAATTGCCTATTCGCCAGCCCTACCCACGCGTGCAACTTACCTTGTTTGATACCTCAGGTTCTTTGTTAGGTTATCGGGAATTTAAACCCGATGATTATTTAGATAGCAGTATTGAAATTGATAAAGGTATGCCGGTTAACTCGCCGGTCTATTTTGTACTGGAAGTTAGCGGTCCAACAGCAGGGGCAGTCAGTTTCGAGTTTCGATTTCTTTAAAAACAATTATCAAAGTCGCTGATTTTATTCATTAAAAATAAGCCGCTTTACATGTAAAGGTAGTCCGTTATGATAAGCTTAAAAACGAGTTCTATCCATTCAAGTGTAGCGGTTTCATGTTTATAGGTTCTCATATTTTTAAGAATAATCTGGTGCTTGCACCAATGGCAGGTGTTACTGATCAGCCTTTCAGGTTGCTTTGTAGAGAGCTGGGTGCAGGTCTGGTTATTTCAGAGATGGTCACGTCAAACCCGGCGTTATTTCATACTCGGAAGACGCAACTTCGTTTGAACCATAATGGTGAACCAGAGCCTAGAGCTGTGCAGATTGCTGGCGCTGATCCAAAACAAATGGCAATGGCTGCTAAATTTAATGTTGAACATGGCGCGCAAATTATTGATATCAATATGGGTTGCCCTGCGAAAAAAATATGTAACGTCATGGCAGGTTCTGCCTTGTTAAGAGACGAGCGATTAGTTGCTGATATTCTGACATCAGTGGTGCAAGCTGTAGATGTGCCGGTGACATTAAAAATCAGGACAGGCTGGGATAAATCAAATCGTAATGCAGTGAAGATTGCGCAAATTGCAGAGTCATCAGGCATTCAGGCTCTCACAGTTCATGGAAGGACGCGCGCATGTGCTTTTACTGGCATGGCAGAGCACGAAACAGCAGGAGAAATAAAGGCAAAAGTTGGAATTCCAATTATTGCCAATGGCGACATAAACACGCCGGAGATAGCATCAGGAATACTAAAAACATATAATGTAGATGGTCTGATGATAGGAAGAGCGGCACAGGGAAACCCGTGGATTTTTCGGGAAATAAATCATTATTTAAATACAGGTGAAAAATTTGAATCACCTGATGCCAATGAAATTTGTGAGATTTTGATTAAACACGTGACAAATCTGCATGAATTTTATGGAGAAATTCAGGGTGTACGTATTGCACGTAAACATATCGGTTGGTATAGCAAACTACAGCATAATGCGAGCACATTTCGTGCGGTCATAAATCGTGTTGATTCAGCGAGTGAACAATTAATCGTGATAAAGCATTTTTTTAATGAGCAACAGGCGTTAGCCGCATGATTAAAACGAAAGTTAAAAAACAAACGGCTTCCGATCGAGGAGAATCTCCGGAAAAATGTTTGGCAGATAATGTACAGCGAGTGATGGAAACGTATTTTGAAGATCTTGACGGTCATGAGGCATGTAATCTTCATACTTTGTTCCTTGAAGAAGTAGAAAAACCATTTTTTGATGTCGTAATGAAATATACACAAGGCAACATCACTCACGCTGCACAAATGCTTGGTTTGAATCGTGTTACCTTACGCAACAGGTTAAAAAAATATGGCCTCGACTAAAAAAGAGCTCCTAAAAATGCACTTTTTTTGCAATACTGAATGTGCCGTTCCTTACTAATTATTCATGGTAGCGGCATCAGCTCGGCCACTGCTCCCGTGGTAGAGCGACACAGGAGTAAAAGCCGAGGA
>CAYTIZ010000186.1:3139-4995 GCA_964437885.1 uncultured Enterobacteriaceae bacterium | reverse complement strand
ATCATCGTGACCTCGCTATCATGTTTAACGTTATTAAAAATATAACCATAAAGTTATAAATATATATTATAACCGTAGAGTTATAATTGTCAAATATAACTATATGGTTATGAATATGAATGCAGAAGTTGCGGTTTATAGAGGTGCTCATACGGAAGGAAGAGGAAGAGTTGTGTCAGGACGAGTAGACTCGGGTGTGGAACAGAGATCGAGCAATTGCCAGGGATGTTAAAGTCGAAAGAGGTGTACGATCACAGGGAAGTAATTGCCAGGTTCAAGCATAGTCACAAGAAAGATGAGGCAGTAGAAGAATGAACGACTAAATAGATTAAGGAGGTAGGGCACAGGAAGTCAAAGCCGAGGAGCAGTTACCGAATGGAGACCGGGAAAACAAACACTATTTCTAAGCATTTCAAGCTATAGGTAATCAAATAAATATGAATGTCTATTATCCAGGTAATATAATTATTTCCAAACTTATATTAGCGTTGCTATGTGCATTGTTGCCCTTTATTGCTGTATCCGAAACAACAGAGATCGATCCTCGTATTATTGAGTCCAGAAAAGTCATTAAAGAGTTTGGCGGTAAATTGGTTAAAGAACTAAAACAATCCCTGGGTGAAGGTGGGGCAGTCAAGGCAATCAAGGTCTGCAACATTGAAGCACCGGATATCGCAGCCAGTTTATCGGATAAATACGAATGGAATATAGGTCGCACTTCGTTGAAAACAAGAAATTCGGATAACAATCCGGATGAATGGGAACTGGCAGTATTGCAGCAATTTGAACAACGCAAACAAAATGGGGAAGACATCAGCAAGCTGGAATATTCAGAAGAGACTAAAGAGGGATTTCGCTACATGAAGGCCATCCCAACAAAAGGTCTATGTCTGACTTGTCATGGTGAAAATATACAAGAACCGCTCAAGGCCACGCTATCAGAACTGTATCCGCAGGACAGGGCCACAGGATTTAATATTGGAGATATAAGAGGAGCATTTACAATAAGCCATAAAGTATCTCCTGACACATCATACTGACCTTTATGATTTTATATGCACTTGCCTGTTAGTCCCTCACAATTGAAAAAGATCCAAAGATTTAAAAAAAGCTTGCCGTATGTATTACTCATACTGTTGGCGGGCTGTAGCATCACAGATATCCGCAATATAGGTAACATAGTAAATGACCCCGGCAAAGTTAAAAAAGTTCTGGAAAGCAAGGGTCGATACTATGCCGCGAATCCAGAACAACTATCCGCTGACCTGAAAGCCTTTAAAGCCAGGATAAAAGAGTTTGTTAACCATATTAATAATATATGGGGTGAGGACAATGCCAGACAAGCGGGTCCGAAAGACTATGTAAAATATACGGACCAATATTATAACCGTGCCCACATTAATTTTGAGACAGGCACGGTAACTATTGAAACCCTGGCACCTGATTCACAAAAAAGTTATTTAAAAAAAGCCATTGTTACCACTCTGTTGACACCCGATGATCCGAGACAGGTTGATCTCTACTCCGATGCCATCCCTGAAAGTGATGGCACCCCCTTTCTCTATGAACAGGTATTAGATCACGATGGCAAAGCTATCGCCTGGCAGTGGCGTGCCAATCGTTATGCTGACTATCTGATCAAAAATAAAATCACTAAAGTTAAAATTGGAAAACGACATGGTCTAAGAGTTGTATTTCCGTTGGTCGTGACTCACCAGAAAATTCGTGCCTATAAATATGCACCACTAGTACGTAAATACAGTAAAAAATATAATGTTACCGAAAGTCTGATCTATGGGATCATTAAAACAGAAAGCAGTTTTAATCCCTTTGCAGTAAGTCATGCCCCGGCTTAT
>CAYTIZ010000186.1:0-3129 GCA_964437885.1 uncultured Enterobacteriaceae bacterium | reverse complement strand
GGTTTGATGCAGATAGTACCCAGTACCGCAGGTCGGGATGTGTTTGAGAAAATTAAACAACGCCCGGGACAACCCAGTCCGCAAAATCTATATAACCCGGAATACAATATTGATATCGGTACAGCCTATATTCAAATATTGCAGGAGCGCTATTTGGTAAAGGTTAAAGATCAAAATGCCCGACGTTACACAGTCATCTCCGCCTACAATGGCGGCGCAGGTAATGTGTTAAAAACATTTTCATCTAATCGAGATCAGGCAGTGGTAAAGATAAACCAGCTATCATCCAGTCAGGTTTATCAACAACTCACCAGCAAACATCCAAAGCAGGAATCGCGACGTTATCTTTCAAAAGTAAACGAAGCACAGAAAGAATTTTGGAGGAACAATGGATTTTAAAAATCCATGAAAACGGCCCACCAAGATTTTATTCACTAAGACGAACAATGGACTTCTGGTTATTTATTAGTTTGTAATATTGTTAGGGATTTCGAACCTGGCGAACGTAAAAATTCCTGAGTCATTTTCCCAATGACATCATAAAGCATCGTCCAAACAAAACATCGGAGGTTTTGCGGACTGACTGTAAAGTCTAATGTAGCTGATAATTTAGTCTAATAGTTATTAATGAATAATTGGACTAAACTGATCTGATGATGTCTTATCATTTCTTGTTTCGATGTTGTCTATTCTTATTGCTGATGCAAACGGTTACAGCAGCACCGATCGATTATGACGCCGCACGCGCACAATTGATCAATATCCTGGAAGAGGATGTACGTGCTACCAGCCTCTACCTGAAAAAAGAAAAACTGAATCCGAAGGTACTGGAGGCAATGGCAACTGTCCCGCGCCACGAATTCGTTCCGGAAGATGTCCGTCGTCTAGCCTACAAGAATATTCCATTGCCGATTGGTCACGGTCAAACCATCTCACAACCTTATATCGTTGCGATAATGACCGACCTGCTGAATATCAAACCGACCGATCAGGTGCTTGAGATCGGTACCGGCTCGGGTTACCAGGCGGCTATCCTTGCGCAACTTGTGGATACTGTTTATAGCATTGAGATCATTGAACCCCTGGCGAAACGGGCAAAGACACTTTTTGATCGTCTCAACTATTTTAATATCACCAGCAAGATTGATGATGGTTACTATGGCTGGGAAGAGCATGCCCCCTTCGATGCGATTATTGTGACTGCGGCTGCCAGTCATATTCCACCCCCATTGATTAAACAACTTAAACCCGGCGGCAGCATGATTATTCCGGTCGGCGGCCGTTTTTTAATACAGCAACTGGTATTGATAAACAAAGACGAGGCAGGCCAGGTTAAAACCCGACAGCTCTTGCCAGTACGATTTGTACCCTTGACCGGTGAACACTGAAGACCTTAAACGAATACCGCTAGTTTCAGTTGCCTTGCTTTCGGCAACGGCGCTAGCTTATGAAGTATTGCTGGTTCGGTTTCTATCGATCATACAGTGGCATCACTATGCCTATATGATCATCAGCCTGGCGCTGTTGGGTTATGGCGCGAGTGGTACTTGCCTGGCCATTTTTCAAAAAAAATTACTGCAAAATTTTCGTGTTAGTTATATCGGCAACATCGTCTTGTTCGGATTGTCATCCTTGCTCTGTTTTATCTTTGTGCAAGGCTTGTCATTCAATCCACAAGAATTACTCTTTGATCGAAATCAGTGGCGCATTCTGACTGCGATCTATTTAATACTTTCCATCCCGTTCTTTTTTGCAGCGAATGCCATTGGCCTGGCCTTGATCCAGTTTCGATCACGCCTGTCGCGCATCTATGCTGCCGATCTTGTTGGCGCCGCCTTGGGTAGTTTATCTATCGTACTCCTATTGTTTGTTGTGTTTCCAACAATGGCGCTACGACTATTATCTGTTTTAGGCATAGCTGCGGCACTGTTGGCTGCCTGGGAGATTGAACTACGCTCGCGCCGCGTTAGCGTATTGTTATTAGCGCTACTCTTGATACCAATACTAATACCGGCATCATGGATTCAACTTAGTGCTTCGCCTTATAAAGACCTGAGTCAGACATTACGCATCACCGGTACACGTATTGTCGAACAACGATCCAGTCCGCTGGGCCTGGTCTCCGTTGTCGAGAGTACGAAGATACCGTTACGGCATGCACCAGAATTAAGTCTGAATGCAATAACAGAACCGCCACCACAGTTGGGACTGTTTATTGATGGTAATGGTCCGTCTGCAATCACGCAGCTTGCCGAGGAAAAACCAGGACTCGAATACCTCGACTTTATGACATCCGCCTTGCCGTATCATCTCAAACAAACAGACAAGCTATTAGTCATGGGTGCCGGCGGTGGCACGGCTGTGTTGCAAGGCTTGCAACTCGGTGCAAAACAGATCGATGCAGTTGAACTCAACCCGCAAGTAATCGAGCTGGTTCAGGAACAATACGGCAACTACGCGGGCAATATCTATAAAGACGAACGCGTTCAAGTGATTAATAAAGAAGCGCGCGCTTATTTAAGCGCCAATGATAAAGCTTATGACCTGATACAGATGCCGATACTCGATAGCTTCAATGCCTCGGCCAGCGGATTATTTTCCTTGAGTGAAGATTACCTCTATACCATCGAGGCATTTAAACTTTACTTACAACATCTCGCCCCGGATGGTTATCTGTTGATCAATCGTTGGATCAAGATGCCGCCGCGCGACACATTAAAAGTGATCGCAACCGCCATCGCGGCGTTAAAGCAAGAAGGCGTAAACGATATCGACAAAAGACTGGTCGTCATACGCGGCTGGCAAACCAGCGCCGTGCTGATCAAGAACGGGCCATTCACATCGGAAGAACTGCAAGCGGTAAGAACCTTCTGCCAACAACGTTCCTTCGATGTAGCGTATCTGCCCGACATAAGCGCAGACGAAACAAACCGTTTCAACAACCTCATCGAACCCTATTACTATCTGGGGTCAAAAGCCTTGTTGAGTAATGCGGCGGAACAATTTATAGATCATTATAAATTCAAGCTGACACCGGCCACGGATGACCAACCCTTTTTCTTTCAGTTTTTTCGCTGGCGTAGTTTTAAAGAGATCCTCGGTTTGTATGGCAGGGGTGGTGCAGGTCTG
>CAYTIZ010000185.1:0-4997 GCA_964437885.1 uncultured Enterobacteriaceae bacterium | reverse complement strand
ACGTGAGAGTTGCTTGAATGTCCTATGGCAGAAAATAGCTTACCGACACAAGAAAGGCGGCGATAATACCCAAGAATTGCCTGTGGGTAAAATATAAACTGCTATTGAGGCGTTATATCTTGCTTTTATTTGCCCATGCCCCTATTTTCTGCCCCGTATATCCAAATTCCCTCAAAATACAGGTTCAGCGGGAATTCAAATCTCCAAATACAAGGCATTTGTTTTCTGGCATAGTTATTCATATGCCAACAACAAATAACGCAGTAGTTGGGTATTTGAAACCCGCCCGTAGGGAGCTCAGGCAGAAAGCCAGTGCGACGTTACAACGCTTGAAAAGGGAATGCCATTTCCTGCGCGCTGTGCCTTGCTCTGACTTCCTGCCTGAACTCTGAATCTGCATTTTGAGGGAACTTGGATATAACCAATAATAAACTAGCTTATATGGAGTTTTTAAGTGCCAATTTATGAATATAAATGTGACCAATGTGATCACCGATTGGAAATGTTACAAAAAATTAACGATGACCCGGAAAAAATCTGCCCTGAATGCGGTGAAGAGGGTCTACGTAAACTAATTTCCGCTGTTGCCTTTAAATTGAAAGGCACTGGCTGGTATGAAACCGATTTCAAGGATAAAAAGCCCAAGAAAGACGAAAAACCTTCTGGCGATAAAAAAACTGAGACAAAAAAGTCTGCTGACTCCGAAAAGAAGAAGCCAGCAAACAATAACAAGAAAAAATCACAATCCTCCGCAAGCGGCTCTAATTCCAAGTAAAAGATTTGTATCTATGAGCACACTTAGAAAATATATCATTGCCGGTCTTCTCGTTTGGCTGCCTTTGGCAGCTACCGTAGTCATTATTAAACTGGTTGTTGATTTACTCGATAATATCGTCCTGCTGCTACCACCAGAATGGCAGCCTGTCTCGGTTTTAGGCGTTTCTATACCCGGATTTGGCATCATTCTCGCCATCTCCATCTTATTTATAACAGGCATGTTAGCCGCCAACTTATTCGGTCGCCGACTGGTCAGTTTTTGGGAAGCCATATTAAATCGCATCCCGTTAGTGAGGTCGATCTATAACAGCGTTAAGCAGATCTCGAGCACGATTCTTGATTCCAGTAGCAAATCATTTCGCAAGGTTGTCATGCTTCAATACCCCCGAAAAGGCATATGGAGCATCGGTTTTTTAAGTAATGAAAATATCAGCACTGATATTGATGGTCTTGAGGAGGATCTGGTTGCTGTTTTTGTGCCCACCACGCCAAACCCAACATCCGGCTTTATCATTATGACCGCGCGCAAAGACATCACCGAACTGAATATGACAGTAGAAGAGGGTTTTAAATTCATCATCTCAATGGGCGTCATCACCCCCGATGGACCAATTCGTACGGAAATACCCCATAAGTAAGGATGCCTCTGAACACGTGATTTTTTGTTCGACTCGTCCATGAGGCTCACCCCTTCAGGGTTAACACTCAAAATCGCTCGGCAGTTGCCGAACTGACGCAGCTTACCTTAAATAATTTATAAGGAACGGCAGATTAATAACGAAAAAGTGGATTTTCAGAGGTATCCAGTTGCGTAAACGGCTTGCTACTCGTACTATTCCGCCCCTTGTTCAGACCAGATGGAAAAAATAATGCGCAGTCACTATTGCGGAGAACTAAATAGCAGTCATACCGATCAGGAAATCGAGCTTTGCGGCTGGGTGCATCGTCGACGAGATCACGGCGGCGTCATTTTTATTGACCTTCGAGATCGTGAAGGCATTTCTCAGATCGTATTTGATCCTGATCGTGCGGAGCCCTTCGCTATTGCAGATTCCGTCAGACATGAATTTGTCATACGAATTACCGGTAAGGTTCGACAGCGACCTGAAGGAACGGTTAATCCGGATATGCCAACGGGTGAAGTTGAAATTCTGGGATACAGCATAGAAGTTCTGAACAAATCTAAAACCCCACCCATTCAGATGGATGATGAACATGTTCATGATGATATAAAACTCCGCTACCGCTACATCGATTTACGTCGACCATTTATGCAGCATAATCTGCGTTTACGATCTCAGATCGTCAAAGAAATGCGAAACTTTCTGGACGACAAAGGATTTCTCGATATTGAAACACCGATGTTAACCAAGGCAACGCCGGAAGGCGCTCGAGATTATCTGGTTCCAAGTCGCACACATCCGGGAAATTTCTTTGCGCTGCCACAATCGCCGCAGTTATTTAAACAACTGTTAATGATGTCAGGCATGGATCGTTATTACCAAATCGTACGTTGTTTCCGCGATGAAGATTTACGCGCTGACCGTCAGCCTGAATTTACACAGCTTGATATCGAAACCTCATTTATGAGTGAAAATGACATCACGAACATGATGGAAGAGTTGATGCGTTTACTATTTAAAAACGTATTGAATATTGAACTACCTTCGCCCTTCCCCCGCATGACCTATGCTGAAGCAATGCAGCGTTTTGGTAGCGACAAACCTGATCTGAGAAATCCGCTTGAATTAATTGATGTTAGTGACTTAATGAAAGAAGTTGAATTCAAGGTCTTCTCTGGCCCGGCAAATATGGAAAACGGGCGTGTTGCAACACTACACGTACCTAACGGCAGCTCACTTTCTCGTAAACAGATCGATGATTATACAAAGTATGTCGCTCAATTTGGCGCTAGAGGATTAGCTTATATTAAAGTAAATGATGTCTCTGCCGGCACTGAAGGCTTGCAATCACCTATATTGAAATTCTTGCCCGATGAAGTTGTTGCCAGCATTGTCGAACGCACCAAAGCTAAAGATGGCGATTTAATCTTCTTTGGCGCAGATAAAACCAAAGTGGTCAATGACGCGTTAGGCGCATTACGTAACAGACTCGGCCAGGATCTTGATTTACTTAAAGGGGAATGGTCCCCTCTGTGGATTGTTGACTTTCCCATGTTTGACTACAACGAAGATGAAAAACGCTGGGATTCCCTACACCATCCTTTTACCGCGCCTGATACCGAAGATATTGCCGCCATTAAAGAAAACCCCGGCAAAACATTGTCACGCGCCTATGACCTGATACTTAATGGCGTAGAGCTTGGCGGCGGCTCTATTCGTATTCATAATGCTGAAATGCAATCTGCTGTACTGGAATTACTGGGTATCGATGAAGAAGAAGCACAAGAAAAATTCGGCTTCCTGCTAGATGCACTCGAATTTGGATGCCCGCCACATGGCGGTATTGCTTTTGGCCTGGATCGTATTGTGATGCTTATGGTGGGTTGTGATTCAATACGTGATGTCATTGCCTTCCCAAAAACACAAAGCGCAAGTTGCTTGCTTACTTCTGCTCCGTCAGCGGCGAGCGCGACACAACTACGCGAATTGGGAATCAAACTGACAAAACCAAACAAGCCTGAATAAGATTTCAACATCGTCTTAAAACTTGTCTAAAGTTGCCTGCTAAGCTATTACTCTAGCTAGATCACTATTTTATTATGACAACAGAAGCTATTCTTAATCGTTCTTACACTCTGGCAAAAGAGCAAATTCCACCGACTGTGGTCGAGCTGATCGGTGATACCGAGCGTGCTGAATTAAACGAAAAAATTAAAGCCCAACTAAAACAGCAAAACGCGGTTATCGTTGCTCATTATTATACTGAGCCTGATTTACAAATACTGGCAGATGAATCTGGTGGCACTGTTTCCGATTCGCTGGATATGGCTCGTTTTGGTAATGAATCTAACGCCGAAACCCTGATCGTTTGTGGGGTGAAGTTCATGGGCGAAACTGCCAAGATACTTAATCCGGAAAAGCGCGTGCTAATGCCCGATCTGGAAGCTAATTGTTCATTGGATCTCGGCTGCCCGGCAGATGAATTCTCCGCTTTTTGCGATGCGCATCCTGATCATGCTGTTGTCGTTTATGCCAACACCAGTGCCGCTGTCAAAGCACGAGCTGACTGGATGGTCACTTCAGGCAGTGCGGTTGACGTTATTAAACACCTCTCTAAAGAAGGCAAAAAAATAATCTGGGCTCCTGATAAATATCTTGGTGATTATGTACAAAAAGAAACCGGTGCTGATATGCTGATCTGGCAAGGTGCTTGTATCGTTCATGAAGAATTTAAAGGTCAGGAACTCGAAGCCTTACGACAACATCACCCTCAGGCAAAAGTGCTCGTGCATCCCGAATCTCCAGCATCTGTTATTGAACAAGCAGATATGGTCGGCTCAACAACTGGCATCATAAAAGCAGTTGCTGAAATGAACGCTAAAGAATTTATTATTGCCACAGACAAAGGCATCTTTCACAAAATAAGAGAAGCCGCACCCGATAAAATACTAATAGAAGCACCAACTGCAGGGAAAAGCGCTACCTGTATTAGTTGTGCACATTGCCCATGGATGGCGATGAACAGTCTACGCAAGTTATTACATGTTCTGGAAACGGGCAATAATGAGATTCTGGTTGATGCCGACATCGTTAATCGTGCCAAAGGCTCCATCCAACGCCTGTTGGATTTCACTCAAGATCAAAACAAACTGGTAGGCGATGCCTAAGCTATTTTTGCCACAGAGGGCACAGAGAAATAAAAAAGGATCTTTAGCCTCTCTATAATTACGATTCAAACATGAGTTTACTTTAAGTTTTTAGCTTTTCACTCTCTGTGGCATAAAAGAAAACATTCAAAACTCAAAACCACCGCCCATACGAAACATCTTTTCACCGCAA
This sequence comes from uncultured Enterobacteriaceae bacterium, assembly GCA_964437885.1. Classification (GTDB taxonomy): domain Bacteria; phylum Pseudomonadota; class Gammaproteobacteria; order Eutrophobiales; family Eutrophobiaceae; genus UBA7359. Next base: position 258 of record CAYTIZ010000185.1, on the reverse strand, counting down.
GTCTTGGGCGTCTTTAACTTGGATGCTAGAATCAGTGCAATAAATTAATTTTTACTCATACGGAACGAAATAATGGCAGGTCATAGTAAATGGGCGAATATCCAGCATCGTAAAGGCAAACAAGACGCTAAACGCGGAAAGCTTTTCACCAAACTTATCCGAGAAATCACCGTTGCGGCAAAATTAGGCGGCGGCGACTCCGATGCCAACCCAAGATTGCGTGAAGCAATCGACACCGGCCTATCCAAGAATATGACC
>CAYTIZ010000184.1:0-5004 GCA_964437885.1 uncultured Enterobacteriaceae bacterium | reverse complement strand
ACCATTAGATCATATATCTGCAAAAAGTGGAAAAATATTTGTGTATGAGAGTCAGCCTGTAGGCAATGCCGTAAGCACATGGAGTGCAGGAACGGCCGATTGATCACATGGTCAATGACCATCCAATCACCAGTTTAACCATTTCAATACAAATGTATTTTCTCGTCTGACAAACACCCTACGTATTTCATCGCCAATGATAATCAATATCGCAAAAGGAACACTTAACATAAGCTGCCAGGGTTCCAATGGAGCAGTGCCAAAGAATGTATTCATAAAAGGAACATAGGATATTAGTGCTAATAGTGATAATTCTGTTGCTATTCCTAGCAACACTAGTCTGTTACTAAAGATTCCCACTGTTAATAAACTTTGCCGACGAGTTCTGCAAATAATGACGTCTGATACCTGACAGATTATGATAGAAGCAAAGAAGGCGGTAATTGCTGTTCTATATAATGGGTCTGTTGCTGCTAAGGATTCTCCCCATTGCCATCCTCCATCTAACAAAACAACAAAGTAACTAAAAAATCCAGCTGCAGCCTGTATCATGCCAACAATACCGTAACTCATAAAAAGTAGGTTAGGTGTTAATAATCTCTCATTTCTTGGGCGAGGTGGTTTATGCATGACATCTGTTTCGGGTTTCTCTGCTCCCAGTCCAAGGGCAGGAACAATATCGGTACCAAGATCGATAGCAAGTATAAGAACAACGGTTAAGGGTAAAGGAATATCCAGTAGCACATAGGCTATGAATGGAAGTATCTGGGGAATATTACTAGTCAGTATATAGGCAATAAATTTTTTGATGTTATCGAAAATGGTTCGGCCTTCTTCAACTGCGGCGACTATAGTTGCAAAGTTATCATCCATCAGCACCATGTTGCTCGCTTCCTTGGCGACATCTGTTCCCATTAATCCCATTGCAACACCCATGTCTGCATTTTTAAGTGCAGGGGAGTCATTGACACCATCACCGGTAACGGTGACGATTTGATCCTTTTTCTGTAGTGCCTTAACAATTTGTAATTTTTGTGCTGGTGAAATGCGTGCAAATATAAGTTCCTTTTCATCCAGTATCTTGGATAATGTTTCTTCATTCATTAAAGATAATTCATCGCCCTGAATGACTTTCCCGCCATCACTGAATAGACCGATCTGATTTCCTATCGCTTCTGCGGTAGGTCCAAAATCACCGGTTAACATGAAGACTCGAATCCCTGCTCCACGACACTTGGCTATTGCATCCGAAACTTCCGGTCTGGGAGGATCAAGCATGCCGACGACACCAATAAAGACATAACTATCGTAAACAAGCTCTTCATCATCGATATTTCGATAGGCTAAGCCCAGGCCACGCTCACCATTTTTAGCCTGTGACATATATTGTTTAACGATCATTTCACGATATTCATCTGTGAAAGGAACTTTCTTACCATCAATATAAATTCGATCGCACATATTCATCACTACTTCCGGAGCACCTTTTAGATAGGCATGAAAATGATTATTTTCTGGTGATGTATTGATGGTGATCATGTATTTGTCATCAGAAGTAAATGCTTTTTCATTAAAGCGTTTTGTATGAATGATATCCTTGATTGATTTAATTTTATTACCATAGGCGAGCAAGGCGATTTCGGTCGAATCACCGCTAAACTTTAATTGCTTATCAAGATGCGCATTATTACAAAGCGTCATGATTCGACGTGCGATGTGTAATTCAGGTTCTGCAGATATATCCGGATCAGTAATGTCATGATTATGACGATTTATGATTAATGTATTTACACTGATCTTGTTTTGAGTAAGTGTGCCGGTTTTATCCGTACAGATAACCGTAGTACTTCCTAATGTTTCAACGCTCTCCAGATTTTTAATAAGTGCGTTTTTACGCGCCATACGCTTGCTTGCCATGGTCAATGCGAGAGTAACGGTAGGCAGTAAGCCTTCTGGCACATTAGCGACGATAATACCGATGGCAAAGATCAGGCTACTAATTTCTCCTTTGCCAATAGCAACACTAACGATAAAAAATGTGACACCAAGAAATATTGCGATGGCACTTATTATCTTGATAAAGTAGTTCAACTCACTTCTTATCGGTGTTTCTACTTTTTTAGTTTGTTTGGTTAGCGCAACAATTTTTCCTATTTGGGTGTCCATACCCGTAGCACAGACAATCGCCTTGCCATCGCCACTTTGCACCAGGGTGCCGGAGTAAACCATATTTTTACTTTGATAAATATTGTCATTGTCAGCTTCTATTTGTAATTGCACTGGTTCACTCTCACCAGTAAGACTACTCATATCTACTTGCAATTGATTTTCCCGCATCAACCTTGCATCTGCAGATACTTTATCTCCTTCATAAAGCAATATAATGTCACCGGGAACAACTTGTTTGGCATCAATTTGACTAACTTCGCCATCACGTTCGACCGTAACCATGGTAGGTAACATTTTTTGAAAGCTTTCCATGATTCTTTCACTTTGATATTCCTGTATGAAAGTGAAAATAGCATTGAGCAAAACGACACCATAAAGGGCACAGCCAATATAAAAATTACCCTGACCCGGATCCAGATAGTCTGCAAAGAATGCCAATGCGCCTCCGACCATTAACAGTACGGCAAAAAAATTCTTGAACTGTAAAAGAAATTTGATATATGTCGGGGTTTGTTGACGTACACGTAACTCATTGAGACCGAACTCATTAATACGCTTGCTCGCCTCGTCGTCTGATAGACCTTTAAAGCTACTGTCTAACTGACCGTAGAGTTCTTCTATAGGTATCTGGTGTTGATTATTCATAAATAGGCAATGATAGGTTAACTAATATAACTCGCTGTTCATTAGTCTTTCTAAAAAATATAAGTAGTTGGTTTATGATAATTTATTCAATTGTGCGGCGCAACAATATTCAGGTTAGTACAGGCATGCTAGTAAATACACCATTTACAAGAAGCTAATGAGTAAGCCTAATGATCGATTAAAGTAGAGATAATTGTTGCAGCTTTTCTTTTGCTATAGCAAAAGAAAAGCTGCAACAATAGCAATAAATATTGTGATAGAAATTAATATTATCTTGTTAATTGAGAATGACTTATCTACTGGTTTTATTTTATCCTGTTTTACTGTTACTTCTTCTTTAGTACGTGTTTTCTTTTCTGTAGATTCTTCTGGTTCGGCTATTTCATCTGATAAATCATGTTCAGCTTTTTCAGTATATGGTTGGCAACACATCTGCCCAACAAACTGTTCTCCATTGGCACCCCAATAAATTTCAACCATTTCAGGGAGTTTTTCTATGTCTACTAAATTTGAAGAATTAAATGTGGCTTTCAAACTATACTCTACAGCACCATAACCATAGATATAGAGATATTCATCAGTGCCTGGAATTTTAATATGTAACTCATCCAGTAAGCGATTTTGTGGAATAGATGGTGTTGTCGTAATGATGGCATCAATATTTCCTGCTGATTCACCTTCAGTGTGTATCAAGCTATCCTTAAATTCGAAAGTGACAGTTTCCCCATCAATTGTAATTGAATATTCTTTATCCATTAAACTGATCTCCTTTATTAAAGAAATTCTGTTATATAGGTACTAAGAATTTTTACTATGCAGATTTTTCAGAACCTACAGGCAATATCAATATTCTACTTTATTACTGCTATTATTCAGAATGAACTATTCTAAAACTAAATCAAAACTTAGTCATAGCTAATAAGTCACATAATAAAATTATATAATTTGAAATATGTCTTTTTATCGTGATTTGCCGATCTTTTCTGATTTTGAATCAGTCACAGAATTTGGCAATTACACTAAACTTCCTGAAAGTTGGTATATTGTCGCTGCTGATATTCAGGATTCTACCGGGGCTATTCGAGATGGTCACTACAAAGCAGTCAATGTCGTTGGCGTATCTGTTATTACTGCGGTTACAAATTTAACCACGCCATACACTATTCCATCTATGTTTGGCGGCGATGGTGCGACATTATGTATTCCTATGGAACTCGTGCCAAAAGCCAGAGAAGCATTGGTAGCAACACGGCAAATGGCAATAAAACAATTTAACCTTAATCTGCGGATTGGCATTGTACCTGTTGATGTAGTGCGAGAAGCAGGGCATGAAGTATTACTCGCCAAACATCGTATGTCTGAGTATTTTACACAGGTCGCATTTGCCGGAGGTGGTGTTGAATATGCTGAATCCTTGATTAAGGATGACAAGGCAGGAAAAGCCTATCGATTGGAAAATGAACAATATAGTGCAAATGCCGATTACTCAGGATTGGAATGCCGTTGGGATAACGTTCCAAGTCAACATGGTGAAACAATTGCCTTGATTGTTAAAGTATTAGCAGCTTCTAATGAGGAGCAAGCAAAACTCTACAATGGAATAATTTCAAAAGTGAAACAAATCTATGGTGACGATAATTCCTGTCGCCCTGTCTCTCTTGATGCTTTAAATATTACCAGTAATAATTGGAAATTGAGTCATGAATTAAAAGTCAGGACATTTTCACGAGAAAGAATTGGCGTGCTTAAATATTGGTTGTTTATGCGGTTGCAAACATTTTTTGGCAGAATATTCATGGCGTTTAATATGAAGATTGCAGGTCTTGACTGGGGCAACTATAAAAAAGACGTGATAAGCAATACGGATTTCAAAAAATTCGATGGTACGTTACGGGAAGTTATATCAGGAACAGCACAGCAACGTGAAGAGCTAAATGCTTATCTCAATAACATGTATAGCAAACGAGAATGTGTTTATGGTATCCGCGCATCAGACTCAGCGCTTATTACTTGTATGATTAATAATCGAGATGGTGAACATTATCATTTTGTGGACGGCGCAGACGGCGGTTATGCAATGGCTGCAGCAAACATGAAACAACAACTAAAATCCTTATCCTGCTAGCGAATAAAAAAAAGCATCAAAATGCTCTATCATTTTAGATGCACGGTAGTAATGTGTTGTTAATA
>CAYTIZ010000183.1:0-5062 GCA_964437885.1 uncultured Enterobacteriaceae bacterium | reverse complement strand
CGGGATAAGCTGAATTCAGATTGATCATAAAAACCCCGCCACTGGCGGGGTTTTTACGTTATAGATGTGAAAAAGTAATTATTAAAAATATTTAGAACCAAGTGGTTAATGTGTAATTGGGGATATACCAAGCATTTCTCTTCAGAGCGAGGCACGCGCCTTTTATCCGAAGGGAGTGTATGTTTATACATGACCGAGGATAAAAGGTAAGTAACGAAGCTATGGAGAGAAAGGCGAAGGTATATCATGAAGTTTGTTGATGAAGCGACAATCCGTGTTGAGGCCGGTAAGGGTGGTGATGGTTGCCTTAGTTTTCGTCGGGAAAAAAATCTGCCTAAAGGTGGGCCTGATGGTGGCGATGGTGGTGATGGCGGTAGCGTCTATTTAGAAGTCAATGAAGGGCTAAATACGTTGGTCGATTTTCGTCATGCTCGTTTGTATCGTGCTAAAAATGGTCTGCCGGGTATGGGTAGTGATCGTATAGGTAAAAAATCAGATGACTTAATCATAAAAGTACCCTTAGGCACACTTGTTTATGATGATGACACCGATGAATTGATCGGTGATTTGGTTAGTAATGGCGAACAGTTACTGGTCGCACAAGGCGGATTTCATGGATTGGGAAATGCGCGATTTAAAAGTAGTGTTAATCGTTCACCTCGAAAAACGACAAATGGCACTCCGGGAGAAGAGCGAAATCTGAGATTAGAGCTTCAGGTCTTGGCAGACGTTGGTTTACTGGGCATACCGAGTGCGGGTAAATCGAGTTTTATCCGAGCGGTTTCTGCAGCTACGCCAAAGGTCGCTGATTATCCTTTTACAACTCTCTATCCGAATCTGGGTGTAGTAAGAATAGATACGGAAAAAAGTTTTGTTATTGCGGATATACCGGGTCTGATTGAAGGTGCTGCCGATGGTGCTGGTTTGGGTATCGAGTTTCTGAGGCATTTAAGTCGTACGAATTTATTATTACACATCGTCGATGCGGGTCAGAACCCAGAAGATGTTTTAAAAGATATCAGAACCATTGAAGCAGAGTTGATAAAATATGATGAAAAACTATCTCAAAAAGAACGTTGGTTGGTTTTAAACAAGTCGGATGTATTGTTGCCTGAGTTAATGGATGAATTGAAGCTTGAGCTGGAAGAAACGCTGGAAAGTGATATTAAAATATTTATCATATCTGCCGTGACCAGGACAGGTTGTCAGGAGTTGAGTTATGCGATGTATGATTGGATTTCATCTGAGAAAAAAGAACAGGAAGAAGAATAGGAAAAAGTAAGCCAGGAAAATTATAAGTGACGGAAGAACGAAAAAAATTAAAAGATACGCGACGTTGGGTTGTCAAAATTGGCAGTGCTTTGCTCACAGATAATGGCTGTGGTCTTAAGCACGATTTACTTGATAACTGGGTTAGCCAGATAACTGAACTTAATAAACGTGGTATTGAGATTGTTATTGTCTCATCAGGCGCGGTTGCTGAAGGTGTTAGCCGCCTTGGTTGGAAAACCAGACCAAACGTTGTGCATGAATTACAAGCTGCGGCAGCAGTAGGGCAGATGGGATTAATACAGGCGTATGAAGTATGTTTTCAAAAATATGATAAACACACAGCACAAATTTTATTAACGCATGATGACATAGCAAACCGTGCGCGTTATCTTAATGCGCGCACCAGTTTAAATACCTTACTTAAGCTAGGTGTTGTTCCAATTGTTAATGAAAACGATACCGTTGCCACGGATGAAATTCGTTTTGGTGATAATGATACTTTGGCAGGTCTGGTTGCCAATCTTATTGATGCTGAATTGCTGGTTTTATTAACCGATCAAAAAGGACTTTATACAGCTGATCCTTGTATAGATGATTCTGCTGAATTGATTGAACAAGCTGAGGCTTGTGATAAATCGTTAGAGAGCTATGCGGGTGAGGGTGGCAGTCTTGGTCGAGGTGGAATGCGAACCAAATTGAAAGCGGCTGTAGTTGCAGTGAAATCAGGTACACAAACAGTGATAGCCTCAGGTAGCGATGAATCAATTTTATTAAAGATTTCTAATGGAGAGTCAGTGGGTACGTTGCTGACAACAAAAGAAGAAACGGTGCAAGCTCGAAAACAGTGGTTAGCAAACCAGGCTTATCTTCAAGGAACGGTGATACTTGATGATGGTGCAGTAACCGCATTAAAGAAAAATGGAAAGAGCTTACTGCCTGTTGGAATTAAATCTGTTAGTGGCGAATTTAAACGAGGCGAAATTATTTCATGTGTTGATCAGTCAGGCAATGAAATTGCGCGTGGCTTAACAAATTATGATTCAGTCCAGACCAAATTAATTATTGGCAAATCCAGTAAGGAAATACAGAAGTTACTTGGATATATTGAAGATAAGGAATTGATACATCGGGATAACTTGATCCTGACTTAATAGCACTCCTAAAAGCGGCAATATGCTCCTGCATTGCTCTAGTACCTACATCCATGTAGGCAATGCACTTTTTTCGCTAGAGCGGCGTCAGTTTCGTGCTCAAATTCTCATTTACTAATGTAAACTCCGGTTCTCGGCACTTGCCCCTGCGTTGCTCTACCTCCTGCGTCCATGCAGTCTTGCGCGTGACGCTTCCTTGCTCTCACGAAAAAATCACTATTTTTAGAAGCACTCTTAAATCTGGAATATACCATCAGGCATAAAAAAACCGGCTAATAGCCGGTTTTAGTAATTCAATTTACGTAAAATTTTAAAGCGCTCTTACGTGATTATTTAAACGTGATTTATATCTAGCAGCCTTGTTTTTGTGAATAATCCCTTTTGAGACCATGGCATCGATAATTGGAGAAGCTACTTTGTAAGCACTTTGTGCCGCTTCTTTATCATTTGCTTCGATAGCGTTGGTTACTTTCTTAATATGGGTACGAAGCATTGAACGTTGACTCGCGTTATGTAGACGTAGTTTTTCTGACTGACGCGCACGTTTTTTTGCAGATGCAATATTTGCCACTCTTAACTCCTGAATTCATTCTTTAAAGGCGCGGTATCATGCGGATGTTGGGGCAATTTGTCAATCTTTCAGATGGGTCAGTATACTACATGAGTTAACAAGCCCTTACTTGGTTTGCGGCCATTTGACCGCACATGCTTCTTTCTCCCAGACGACTCCATGGACGGAGTCGGTAGAGCGATGCAGGAAGCCAAAGCCGAGCTAGGGCTATGATTGCAGTCGCGAGCACGCTCAAATGGCCGCAAACCAGCGTAATCATCTCGCCAACTCATGTAGTATGCTGACCTTGATATGATATGCTATTCAGAATTAGTATAATTTTAAGTAAAAACAAATAGATAGATGATATATTTAACGATTAATATCGATCATAGAACAGATGCATGAGTCGTAAGCTACTCAAGTCGACAATTACCGTCGGTGGTATGACCACTATCTCGCGCGTATTTGGTCTGATACGCGATATCGTCATCGCGCGGTTATTCGGTGCGGGAGCAGAGGTAGACGCGTTTATTGTGGCATTTCGAATCCCGAATTTTTTGCGTCGTTTATTTGCCGAAGGTGGATTTTCGCAGGCTTTTGTTCCTGTTCTGGCTGAGTATAAAGAACAACGCGATGATGCTGATGTGAAGGCTTTGGTTGACCAAACTTCGGCGACGCTTGGACTAGTCTTATTTCTGGTAACATTGGCAGGAGTCCTTGCAGCGCCATTATTAATCATGGTATTTGCATATGGTTTTGATGACGCTAAGCATGTCATGGCAAGTGATATGTTGAGAATTACATTTCCTTATATCTTGTTTATTTCTTTAACAGCTTTTGCCGGCAGTATTCTCAATACCTATAAGCAATTTGCCGTGCCGGCGTTTACCCCGGTATTGTTAAACCTTTCTTTGATTGGCTGTGCCATTTGGTTGGCACCAATGATGGATATTCCCATCAAGGCATTGGCCTGGGGTGTGTTGATTGCGGGAATAGCGCAGTTATTATTTCAATTTCCTTTTTTGCTTTGCCTCAAGCTATTTCCGAAACCCGCTTTTAATAAAGACAAACAAGGCGTAAATCGTATTTTAAAATTAATGTTACCTACCTTATTTGCAGTTTCGATCGTTCAAATCAATTTGCTGGTAGACACAATTTTTGCTTCATTTCTTGTCGATGGCAGTATTTCCTGGTTGTATTATTCTGATCGCATGGTTGAATTCCCGCTGGGAGTTTTTGGCATCGCATTAGCCACGGTTCTGTTGCCAAATTTATCCAGTGAGCATGCAAAAAATGCCACAGAAAAATTTTCTAGTATGCTGGACTGGGCTCTCCGTTGGGTCTTTTTAATCGCAATACCCGCAGCAGTTGGATTAGCGGTTCTTGCCGTGCCAGTGTTAACGACCTTATTTCAATATGACGAATTCACCTCCTATGCAACTATCATGTCTGGAAAAAGTTTATTGGCTTATTCACTAGGCTTACCGGCATTTATTCTGATTAAGGTTTTTGCCACAGGCTTTTTGTCCAGACAAGATACAAAAACGCCAGTGAAGGTAGGGGTATTTGCCATGCTTGCGAATATTGGGCTTAATTTCTTATTAGTCGGTCCGTTAGCGCATAGTGGTCTGGCGCTGGCCACATCTCTGTCTGCCTGTTTGCAGGCATTATTATTATTTTACTTATTAAAAAAAGAAGCGGTTTATATTCCTGCCTCGGGTTGGTTTAAGTTTATTCTGCAGATTTTTGTAGCGGTCGCTACTATGGCATTTTTGATTTTTTATTACGCAGCAGCACCTGAACAGTGGTTTGCATGGGATATGTTGCAGCGAGTATGGACTTTGAGTTTATGGATAGGTGCTGGTCTGGTTTGTTATTTTGCAGTGCTTTGGCTGACAGGACTTCGTTGGCAAAACATGACAGCGCAGCATTGATCGGTATAATCCACGGATTTTATAATCCTATATTCTTCAGTTGACCGGCTCTAAATTAGGAACACAGAGTGTTATAGTGTGTCAGGTAAGTACCTATCAGGTACCAATACTTAATATGTGTTGAGCCTATCCATTTGATTGCACGTTTTTCA
>CAYTIZ010000182.1:2687-5073 GCA_964437885.1 uncultured Enterobacteriaceae bacterium | reverse complement strand
ATGGAACATGGCAAAATCTACTTGATAAAGAAGAAGTTTTTTTTATTAATTCATACAAAAATAAATATGGACTAGATTTATTTTCTTTAGAAAGAAAATATAAAGAGGATGCAATTAATGGGCGAAGTTATTTGATTAACTTGTTAATTAGAATAGCTCATTTTAATCCAATATATGCTAAATTAATTGCAGATAATATATACATGCCTAAGCAGGCTGTGACTAGTTTGATTGTGAGTTTAAAAGATACGCTCAGGAATTCTCTTTTCAAAATTAAATAACACGAAATACTAATGCAGACAAATACTGGAGAGATTAAGTAACAATGTGACAATTACTAGAACGATTGAGAAGAAGGTTGCAGCAATCTTTATTGATCAGGGAGATACGTATTCCATTTGGTATGTTTAGATATTTTATTTTTAGATATGTGTTGAGAAATTTAAAAGTGTGGGAAGGACAAGATAGGGGTCATGGGAAAGATGTTCTTGAATATAATTTTAATAAAATTGGATGCAGCATAATTAAGCATGAAAGATATGCAACATATAATTTGACCATTGGTGACGATTGAAGATGTTAGTCGACGACTACCAGAACTTAAGACTCTATCAATAGGGCCGAGGTCAGAGAGTGAATTGCTACTTGTAGCAGCTTATGGTTTCACATGGACTAAATATTAGAGGACTTGATCTTTTCTCTTGTTCTCCTCGCATAGATGTTGGTGATATGCATGATATGCGGTATGCAGATAATTCTTTTGACGTGATATTTCTTGGTTGGGTTTAACATACAGTGAAAATCAAAAGCGTGCACTTAAAGAGATTGTCAGGGTTGTAAAACCAGGCGGGCATATCGCATTCGGTAATGGGTATGATAGCTCGTTAAAAGATGATGAAGTGCAAAAGGATTCATATGTTGGTGCAAAATATCGAGGAAACAGTATTGATGAATTATTTGAACCCATTTCAGGAAATATTGATACTATGTATTTTCGACATGACATAAGTAAAGAAATGGCTGATAAAGGACAACGTGCGATTCTCTGTGTGTTTTCAGTAAAAAAATAGATTTTATTGATTAAATATAATTCATAATTAAATTTACTTTAGCGGAATATTTATGACGAAAATAAAAGTAATCGGGGCGGGTTCTATAGGCAATCATTTATCTCATGCTGCACGTTCTAAAGGATGGGAAGTAGCGCTTTGCGATAATGATGTCGATGCTTTAGAAAGAACTAAAACAGAAATATACCCACAGAGATATGGTGAATGGGATGAAGATATTAATCTGTATCATACAGATGACGTGCCAAAAGGTGGGTTTGATTATATTTTTATTGGCACTCCCCCTGACACGCATATAGATATAGCATTATCGGTATTGGATGAAGATCCAAAGGTAATGTTAATTGAAAAACCTGTTTGCAAGCCTGATTTAGAAAAATCTCAAATGTTGTTAGATGAATTAGAGTCAAGAAATATACGTGCATTTGTAGGTTATGATCATGTTGTTGGTAAAGGAGCTTTGCTAGCGAGTGAATTAATGAAAAATATTTCAATTGCGGAAGTTGAAACTTTAGACGTTGAGATTCGTGAACATTGGGGAGGTATATTCAATGCTCACCCGTGGTTGAAGGGGCCCGTTGATACTTATCTTGGATATTGGAAAAGAGGTGGTGGGGCGTGTGCTGAGCATTCTCATGGGATCAATTTGTGGCAACATTATTCGCATGAAATAGAGATGGGACGTATTATTGAAGTTTCAGCGACCTTAGATTATGTTGACGATTCAAAAATTAAGTATGATAAATTATGCTTGTTGAACCTTAAGACTGAGAAGGGCTTAATTGGACGAGTCATTCAGGATGTAGTTACTCAACCTCCAAGGAAATGGGCGAGATTACAGGGGAGTAACAGTTATGTTGAGTGGTATTGCAATATTGAACCGGGTGTCGATGCTGTTAAATGGGAAAATAATGGTGAGGACAATCAGGAAAAACTATTCAATAAAACAAGACCGGATGATTTTATACAAGAATTAAACCATATTGAAAAAGTATGTAGTGCAAATGAAGAGTCGCCAATTTCACTAAAGCGAGGGATGGATACTATGATGGTGATAGCCGCAGCGCATTTGTCTTCACAAAATGGTCGTGTAGTTAAAATTGATTATAGTAAAGGGTATCGGCAGAATGCACTTACGTTTAAATGAAGCGATTGAATACCCATTAATATAGAAAATTAAAATTTATTATGAATGGGTTGTTAATGTATTTTTTAAAGTGGGATTTCATATGAAATCAAATCAAAGTATTGACTTGAGTAACTTGGTTATTCTAGATCTAGCAAATAATCATCAAGGTAGCGTAGAGCATGGCTCT
>CAYTIZ010000182.1:0-2677 GCA_964437885.1 uncultured Enterobacteriaceae bacterium | reverse complement strand
AATATCATTAGAGCTGTGAGCAAGGTTACAAAAAAACACAGTGTTAGAGCAATTATAAAATTTCAATTCAGGCAACTTGATACATTTATTCATCCTTCTCACCAAGTCGATAGTGATAACAAGCATGTCCCTCGGTTTTTGTCGACGAGATTAAGCCAGGACGAATATATTCAATTGCATCAAGAAGTTAAATCGGCTGAATTGCTTTCGATGTCAACCCCATTTGACGAAGAATCAGTTGATGTAATTGTTGGGATGAAAATTGATCTTATTAAAATTGCAAGTTGCTCAGCTACAGATTGGCCATTGTTAGAAAAAGTAGCCAACAGTGGCCTGCCAATAATATGTTCTACTGGCGGGCTGGAATTAGAAGAAATTGATGACTTGTATAGTTTCTTTCAACATCGAGGAGTTGATTTTGCGTTTATGCATTGTGTCTCTGTGTATCCTACTCCACTTGATTCCCTTCAGCTCAATCAATTGGATTTATTTATACGTAGATACCCTGATATTTCCATCGGATGGTCAACACATGAAGATCCTGATGCTACAGATCCTGTGCAAATAGCCGTGGCTAAAGGTGCAAAATTATTTGAGCGTCATGTCGGAATTGAGAATGAAACGACTTCTCTGAATGCATATTCATCTACTCCAGATCAAATTGATAGATGGCTTGCAGCATTGAATGAAGCACGAGCAATGTGTGGCGTAACTTCAGGTAGACATAAGATCTCCGCAGATGAAAAACTTGCGTTGTCTCAATTACAACGGGGGGTCTATGCAAAAGAAGAACTTGTTGTTGGTACAAAAGTAACTAAAGATATGGTTTATTTTGCAATGCCTATTCAAGACGAACAACTCGCTAGTGGTTTGTTTAATGAAGGTGTCGTTGTTGAGAAGAATATAAAAGCAGATGAAGCTTTATACTTAAATGAAATTACCTTGTCGCCCGAACCTCCTGAAACTGTAATCAAACGTGCAATTCATGAGGTCAAAGCGATGCTTCATGAGGCAGGGGTGTATTTGAATACTGATTTTCGTATCGAGTACTCACACCATTATGGTGTCGAAAATTTTAGAGAAACAGGTGCCGTATTAATTGATATAGTAAATCGAGAATATTGTAAGAAAATAATAGTGCAGTTACCGAACCAAAAACACCCGTCACATTTTCACAAAAGAAAAGAAGAGACTTTTCAGGTATTGAGTGGGGTGCTAAATGTCTATGTCGAGGGAAGGCAGCGCATACTTTATCCTGGTGACACATGTCTTGTGCAAGCAGGGATGTGGCATAATTTCTGGACTGAAACTGGTTGTGTATTTGAAGAAATATCAACGCGACATTACGATGACGATTCATACTATAAAGACAAAGAAATAAATTCGATGCAACGTTCTGAGCGAAAAACAGTTGTCAATCATTGGGGTCGTTACGAATTGCCAGATAAAATGAAATCGTCAGATTGATGCCTCGATAATGAAAAATATAATTTCCCCAATAAATATTCAGGTTTTAGCCTCCATTAATAATGCCAATATATTCAAAAAAAATATTTGATGTATAAAGGAAAGCGCATATTAATAGTCGTTCCTGCAAGAGGCGGCTCAAAGGGGATACCTTTAAAAAACTTAAGAACTGTCAATAACAAACCCTTAATAGGACTTGTCGGAGAAGTAGTTAAACATATCTCGATGGTTGATCGCGCTGTAGTCTCTACAGACAATGAAAAAATAGCTAGTGTTGCAATAGAGTATGGTCTGGATGCTCCCTTTCGCAGACCTCTAGATATATCAGGTGATTTTATTGGGGACATTCAAGTGTTGACACATGCTTTATTAGAAACCGAAAAAAATGATGGCGTGCAATATGATGTTGTCGTTATGTTACAACCAACTTCTCCATTAAGAAAACCTGGTCATGTAAGCGCGACGATTGAAAAATTAATTGATGAGTCGTTCGATGCTGTCTGGACAATATCAGAGAGCGATTCGAAATCACATCCGCTTAAACAATTGGTTTTCGAAGATGATGCTCTTGATTATTATGATAGAAAAGGAAAAGATATTATTGCTCGCCAACAATTGACCCCGGTTTTTTATAGGAATGGTGCCGCATATGCAATTACTCGGGATTGCTTGTTAGAAAGTAAGGTGCTTATGGGAAAGCAAACGGGTGCCGTGTTAATTGATGAGGAAATGGTAAGTATTGATACTGAATGGGACATTGAATTAATTGATTTTATTTTATCTAGAAATAGAGTTTGATTTTAACTTGAATTAATAATGATTATTTCATCGAAAGCAATTTCAGAGTTTAACAAGATATTAAGTTATTTCTTTTCTAATTATAGTCGAAGAACATATGCATCTTTCATAGCTACATTTGTTTTTCTGGGACTGAATTAACTGGGACGGCAATCATTTTTCTTAAGGTAACTAACGATGTTTAAAAAAATAAAGGATCATGTCTTTTCTGTGATTGAAAAGATAGTTAGAAATTTTGTGCCCGAATTACGGGTCGATAAAAAATCTCTTCGGTATATATTATGGAAACGAGCGATAGAATCATCTGCCGATTATATTGAGAAGAACATGATTAATGCTCAACCGTTTGAAACACGTGAAGGTCTATATAAATATGTTTTGGAACGTGCTCCTGAGAATGGTTTGATGATGG
>CAYTIZ010000181.1:1295-5078 GCA_964437885.1 uncultured Enterobacteriaceae bacterium | reverse complement strand
TTAGGTGACTCAGGGATCAGTATCGAAGCTATCTTGCAAAAAGAACCTGTGGAAGATGCTAAACATGTGCCGATTATATTTCTGACACAACGAATTAAAGAAAAGAACATGAATGATGCTATCGCAAAAATCGAAAGTTTGGATGCAATCGATGGTGAAGTCATGCGTATTCGCATGGAAACTTTAGGATAAATACAATGACTTTTCGAACTCGTTATACCGGATTAATTGAAAACTATCGTGACCGTCTTCCTGTTAGTGATGACACACAACTGATCAGTCTTGGTGAAGGCAATACGCCTTTAATTCAGTTACAGAATATTCCTGACTTGCTGGATAAGAAAGTTGAACTCTATGTTAAGTATGAAGGATTAAATCCTACAGGTTCTTTTAAGGATCGTGGCATGACGATGGCTGTAACCAAGGCAGTTGAAGATGGCGCAAAGGCAATCATATGTGCGTCAACAGGTAATACTTCTGCATCAGCTGCGGCTTATGCAGCGCGCGCGGGAATAACGGCTTTTGTTTTAATCCCCGATGGTAAAATAGCGCAAGGAAAATTGGCACAGGCGATGATGGAAGGCGCTGTTATATTACAAATTAAAGGCAACTTTGATGATGGTATGCGTCTGGTAAAAGAGGTGGCGGATCATGCTCCTGTAACAATTGTAAATTCTATTAATCCTTATCGATTACAAGGTCAAAAAACAGCAGCGTTTGAAATTGTTGAAGAATTAGGACGAGCACCTGATTACCATTGTCTGCCCGTAGGAAATGCTGGAAATATTTCAGCGCATTGGATTGGTTATAGTGAATATGCCAATCAGGAAACGAGTATTTGTGCTCTGCATGAGTGTGAGTCAGGTAACGAGACCGTTGTTAGTAGTCGACCTAAGATGGTCGGTTATCAGGCATCAGGCTCTGCACCATTTTTACGTGGTGAGATGGTTGATAACCCTGAGACGGTTGCAACAGCGATAAGAATTGGTCATCCGCAGTCATGGGACTATGCATGGGAAGTTAATAAAGAATCCGGTGGCTGGTTTGATGAATGTTCAGATGAAGAAATACTGGCTGCGCAAAAATTACTTGCAGAAAAAGAAGGTGTTTTTTGTGAACCTGCATCAGCGACATCATTAGCAGGTGCGATGCGTGATATTAATTCGGGCAAGATTCCAGAAAATAGTTGTATTGTTTGCACATTAACCGGTCATGGGCTTAAAGATCCTGATACCGCAATCAAGCAAAGTACCGCGCCTGTTGTAAAGATTGACGCAGAGTTGGAACAGGTGAAGGCAGCGATATTGGATAACTTAACGTGAAAGGCCAGTATGTGAAGGGTGAAAAGTACATTTGCAATTGCTCGACAATACGTTCCAGACATTGTCTACCACCTACATCCATGTAGGCGTCCTGCATTGCAAGTATTTCCACCAGCCATGGCGGTCAATGGTGAAGGATTTATGATTATAGATAATTATTTAAAATTACGCTTCACGTTTCACATATAGAGATGCGAAGCATTACCTTATTTATCCCGGGTTTATTCGGACCTGATATCGCAATTCATTCTGATGATTTACCCAGTTTGCCTTCCCTGGACTGGTTTCTAACAAAAGGCACATATCAAACAATACAGCAAAATTCAGCTAGCTATGCCTTATGTGAATTATTTGGATTATCTTCAGAACAGGGCGATCACCCTGTCGCCGCAATTTCTCGTTTAAGTGACGATAATCAGCATCCGGAGGGCTTATGGTTGCGAGCTGATCCTGTTCATGTCAGTGCTGATCGTGATGGTTTGATCTTAATAGACAATAATCGCTTTGTATTAAGTCAACACGATGCTTTAGCGCTTGCTACAGATATTAATATGTTATTACAGCCTTACGGTATTAATCTGGAAGTGCCTGTTCCGACTCGTTGGTATTTGAGAATACATGATGATTATAAATTAAAAACAACACCGATAGACTCGGTCATTGGTAAAGATATCCTTCCGTTTATGCCAACAGGTGATGATCGTATTAATTTAATTCAGTTAATGAATGACATACAAATGACCTTGCATGATTCGGATGTTAACAGGAAACGAGAGCAAGAAAAAAAGTTACCAATTAATAGTGTCTGGTTTTGGGGCTATGGTGAATTACCCAGGATCATTGAACGTCATTGGTCTTTTGTCACTAGCGATGAAATGTTAGCAAAAGGTTTATCTATGATTGCTGCAACCCCTTTTGAAGTATTGCCTGAAAACTATAATAATATTAAAGATAAAGGCTCTGATTACAATGGTCTTATTGTGGTTAATTCATTTCAGAAATTTAGTTATTACCATGATCTTGAAGGTTGGCTTGAAGCATTATTATATTTTGAATCAAACTGGTTTGCTCCATTACTCGATGCGTTAAAAAGAAAAAAAATTGATCAATTAAACATAAGAACTGATATTAATTCCATAACTATAGATAAAGTTGCTCGATATAAAATATGGAAAAAACAAAAAAGTATTGCTTACATGGATGTAGGTAAGGAGGCGTTAGCAGGACGCAGAAGCTTTCATTCTGTTAAAAAATAATTATGGCAGTGAACAATAAAAAAATAGTTCATCGTCATGTGCCTGACAGTTGTAATCTTCCTGATTCACTTCATCCCGTATTAAAACGCGTCTATGCTGCCAGAAATATTCAATCTGGCGATGAGCTTGATTATTCGCTAGCGTCTTTGCTTCCCTTTAATACTTTATCGGGGATTGATAATGCAGTTTTGTTATTGCAAGAAGCATTAGAAAAAAAGAAACGAATATTAATTGTGGCTGATTTTGATGCAGATGGCGCAACCAGTTGTACTTTAGCTATACGTGGTCTAACAATGATGGGTGTTGAAGACATTACTTATGTTGTTCCGAATCGGTTTGAGTATGGTTATGGATTGACACCTGAAATTGTTGATGTTGCTCTGGATTACGAACCTGACTTACTTATTACGGTTGATAATGGTATTTCTAGTATTGAAGGCGTTAAACGAGCGAAAGAAAATGGTGTGAAAGTATTAATTACAGATCATCATTTACCGGGTGATTTGTTACCTGATGCTGATGCGATTGTTAATCCTCAACTTGAAGGTGATTTGTTTCCTAGTAAAAATCTGGCAGGTGTGGGTGTTGTTTTTTATATCTTATTAGCTTTGCGCGCAAAGCTAAGAGAAGAAAACTGGTTTGAGAAAAAGGGTATTGCTGTACCAAACTTAGCTCAATTACTTGATATTGTTGCTTTGGGAACGGTTGCTGATGTTGTGCCACTGGATAAAAATAATCGAGTCATGGTTGCACATGGTTTAAAATTAATAAAACAAAATAAATCTATTGTGGGGATATCAGAAATTCTAAAGCTATCGGGAAGGTCATTGGCGACGTTAAGCGCTAGCGATCTTGGTTTTTCTATTGCACCGAAATTAAACGCAGCCGGTCGATTAAAAGATATGTCTTTGGGTATTGAGTGTTTGCTTACTGATGATATACAGAAAGCGAAAGAAATTGCAGGTGAATTGAATGATCTTAATAAAGAGCGTCGGCAAATACAGGATGAAATGCATGAACAAGCCATGCTAGTGCTGGATGATTACCTACAAAACACATCAGAAGAAGTGCCACCAGGTTTATGTTTGTATAATTCTGATTGGCATCAAGGTGTGATTGGTATAGTTGCCGCCAAGGTAAAGGAAACATTTAATCGTCCTGTTATTGCTTTTGCAAAGGAAAGTGATGGGGATGAAGATAATACT
>CAYTIZ010000181.1:0-1285 GCA_964437885.1 uncultured Enterobacteriaceae bacterium | reverse complement strand
GAAATGCCATCATTAAAGGTTCGGCTCGTTCTATTAATGGATTACATATTCGGGATTTACTGGAAGAAATTACGCGTCTCTATCCTGATTTAATTCTTACTTTTGGTGGCCATGCTATGGCTGCGGGTTTGACGATAAAAGAATCACAGTTTGATGGTTTTTCAAAAAGTTTTATTGAAGTTATTAAAAATTATATTTCTTCAGAAGACATGCAGGATGAATACGTGACTGATGGAGAATTATCCAGCAGTGATCTTTCCATGAAACTCGCCGAGGAAATTCAGCTTGCTGGTCCGTGGGGGCAGGCATTTCCGGAGCCTGTGTTTGAAGGGAAATTTAAAGTCGTTGATAAACGTATTGTCGGTGCCAAACATTTAAAGCTGAGACTGCAAACTGATGGGAATAACCGGGTACTGGATGCGATTGCATTTAATATGACAGATGAGGATTGGCCAGTGAATTTAGAGAAAATCCGTTCTACTTACCGTCTAGGTATCAATGATTTCCGTGGAAATAGACAACTTCAATTGTTCATCGAATATATTGAACCACACAAATCCTGATTGCGTTCTGCTTAAATTAGTTGGCTTCTAGCCCTTTTCCCGTGTTTGGCATTGATTTTGCCTATTTTTATTAAAGGAATAATAAATCATGCAGCTATAGGCTATATGAACACCATGGAATTAACGATTAATCAGGATAATTATGTCAGGACAATAATAAAATGGACTAGTTTGTTCATTTTTTTGACGTTGTGCGTTGTTGCTATTAATACGTTTCATCAGGATCGTTTACAGAAGTTGACGGTAGATGCGGAATTGCTAGGTCAGAAGTCATTTCTTGTTTCCAAAATGTACAATGAAATGTTGTCAATATCACAAACGCAGTTACAGATATTACATGCGAGCAGTGAGCAGCAAGTAATAGAGAATTTATGGTACTTATCAGAGCTGGTTTCTGAGCATCTTGTTCATTATCACCAATTAAAAGAAATTGCAGATGAATCTGATGCAGACCTTTTAATGCGGTTTAAAATAGGTTTTGATCAGTGGTATGACTTTAATAAGAACCTGTTGGCTTATGCAAATGTTGTATCAGACTCTGGTTTTATTAATACCTTGAATAAAGTTGATTTGGCATTTAGTCAATTTGATAATAACTCAGATGAAAAGCAGCTCTTAATTACGCAATTAAAGCAAAATATAGATAATGTAAGAGGATTATCAAATTAATTTAGGGATAATAGACAAAATGTGATGGTTTTCTTAAGCTAAGCTTTTGAATT
>CAYTIZ010000180.1:0-5081 GCA_964437885.1 uncultured Enterobacteriaceae bacterium | reverse complement strand
TCGTCAGTAACACAGCCCTCAGAAGCCGTTTTTACATTTTTTATAAATTTATAAAGTGTTCCACGATTTGCTTTATATGGAGGCATTGTCCAGCTTACTTTTCTTGATGCAAGTTCTTCATCAGGAACATCTATCTTAATTTCATTTGTTTCAGCATTGATGGTGACAATGTCGCCATCTTTAACGAGCGCGATTGGACCACCTTCCTGTGCTTCGGGCACAACGTGACCAATAATGAAACCGTGCGAGCCACCGGAGAAACGACCATCAGTAATCATGGCAACATCATTACCTAGCCCCGCTCCCATAATGGCAGACGTTGGTGTTAACATTTCTGGCATACCCGGTCCGCCTTTAGGGCCTTCATAACGAATAATGATGACATCGCCTTTTTCAATTTTATTATCTTCCAGTGCTTTCAACATATCTTCTTCAGAGTCGAATACCTTGGCTGGACCAGAAAAAATCAGACCTTCTTTGCCTGTTATTTTCGCAACTGATCCTTCAGGAGCAAGATTACCTTTTAAGATACAGATATGTCCGCTGGATTTAATTGGTTTATCTAGCGGAGCAATAATATCTTGTCCTTCAGCTAAACCAGGTAAATCAGCCAGGTTTTCTTTTATGGTCTTTCCGGTAACAGTCATGCAATCGCCATTAATCAAATTATTTTCAAGTAAGAACTTCATCACCGCAGGTATCCCACCAACAAGATGAAGGTCTTCCATGACATATTTGCCGCTAGGTTTTAGATCAGCAAGAAAGGGAATGCGATCACTGACAGTCTGGAAATCATCAATAGTTAATTCGACATCAACAGCGCGTGCCATGGCTAATAAATGTAATACGGCATTGGTTGAACCGCCTAATGCGATAACTAATACCATTGCATTTTCAAATGCTTCACGCGTCATGATGTCGCGAGGCTTAATATCTCTTTCTAATAAATTTTTAATTGCTTTACCTGCGTTAAAACATTCTTCCAATTTTTGTGGATCAACGGCAGGTGTTGATGAACTATAAGGTAAAGACATGCCCATTGCTTCAATAGCAGAGGCCATAGTATTGGCGGTATACATGCCACCGCATGCGCCTGCACCGGGGCAGGAATTTTTAACAATGTCCTGACGAGTTTCATCGTCAATGCTTCCTGCAATGAATTCACCATAACTCTGGAAAGCAGAAATAATATCGAGTTTTTTTTCTTTGCAATGTCCGGGTTTGATGGTGCCACCGTAGACCATTAACGAGGGACGGTTGAGTCTTCCCATTGCGATTAAACAACCCGGCATATTTTTATCGCAGCCTGGCAAGGAGATATTTGCGTCATACCATTGAGCGGCCATGACAGTTTCAATTGAATCAGCAATAAGATCACGTGATTGTAAAGAATAACTCATGCCATCCGTACCCATGGAAATACCATCGCTGACACCAATCGTATTAAAACGCAGTCCAACCATTCCTGCCGCAATTACACCTTCTTTTACTCTTTGCGCAAGATCGAGCAAATGCATATTACAAGTATTACCTTCGTACCAGACGCTGGAAATCCCGACCTGGGCTTTGGACATGTCTTCTTCAGTCATGCCAGTGCCGTAGAGCATTGCTTGTGATGCGCCCTGAGATTTGGGTTCGGTGATACGTGAACTGTATTTATTTAATTTATTGCCCATTATTATTACCTGAGTTGATTCTTCTATTCGCTATCTCTGAAAAAGGTGCGTTAGAATACATGAGCAATGGTTATTTGTCAGTGCTGGATTATTAAAATCATTAAACGCAATTTAAGATGTAAATAAGACGAAATGAGAAAAACACCGAAATTTGAAGATTGTTTTGCGGAATTGATCCGTTTGCCCTCGGTTAGCAGCATCGATCCGGCACACGATCAAAGTAATCGCAAAGTTATTGATGCTTTGGCGAATTGGCTGGATGCGCTTGGTTTTGCCTGCGAAATTATGCCGGTCAGTGATAATCCGGAAAAATGTAATCTAATTGCAAAATTTGGTGAAGGCCAAGTTGAAAGCAATAATGGTCTGGTTTTATCCGGGCACACTGACACCGTGCCTTATGACGCCAATGGTTGGGATACCGATCCATTTACTTTAACCAGAAAAAATGATTGTTACTATGGACTGGGAACAGCAGATATGAAGAGTTTCTTTCCCATAATTTTTGAAACACTGGAAAGACTTGCTGAGACTAAATTTAACAAACCAATAACTGTTGTCGCAACAGCGGATGAAGAAAGCACGATGTCAGGTGCGCGATTGATACAAGTTAATAAAAAAGTATCGGGTCGTTATTGTATTATCGGTGAACCGACGGGTCTTAAACCGATACACATGCATAAAGGCATTATTATTGAAACTATTAAGATAGAAGGGCGTTCGGGTCATTCCAGCGATCCAACATTGGGTAATAGCGCACTAGAAGGCATGCATGATGTTATTTCTGCCCTACGAGCATGGCGTGACGAGTTACAGTCCGAATATAGTAATGAGGATTTTCATATACCGGTACCGACGATGAATTTTGGCAAAATACAGGGTGGAGATAGTCCGAATAGAATTTGCGCCTCATGTGAATTATCTCTGGATTTAAGAATGTTGCCGGGTATGAAACTTGAAGAACTGAGTGAGACATTACGCAGCAAGGTAAAAGCTACGCTAGCAGCGACGGGTTTGAAAGTGGGATTTAATGCAATGTTCGACGGGATTCCACCGATGCAGACATCAAAAGACAGTGAAATTATTAAACTGAGTGAGAAAGTGACGAATCATGTTTCAGAATCGGTCGCTTTTGGCACGGAAGGGCCTTTTTATAATGACATGGGTATAGAAACGGTTATTCTTGGCCCCGGTGATATTGACGTTGCGCACCAACCGAATGAATATTTACAGATTGATAGAATTGAACCGATGATTAATATCTTGTCAAAGATGCTAATTCATTTTTGTGAGCCAACACATGAGCCAAGAAATGGGAAATAATAATGACTGACAATCAATCTTTTGTTGATTGCTTTAGAAACGCAGCACCCTATATACATGCTCACCATGGCAAAACATTTGTTTTGCAAATTGGTGGTGGTGTTGTTGCGTCTGAAACATTTACTCATTTAATTCATGACCTCGCCTTATTGAATAGTCTGGCGGTAAAACTCGTCATTGTTTTTGGCGCAAGACCACAGATAGATGCATTATTAAAGGAACGAAATATTACTCCCCAATATAATGGTGTATTACGTGTTACTGATGAAGCTTCTATTGGCAGCGTTAAACAAGCGGTTGGTGATATAAAAATTCAAATAGAAGCATTATTGTCGATGGGTTTGCCTAATTCGCCGATGGCAGAATCTTCGGTTAAGGTGGCATCAGGTAATTATGTAACGGGTAAACCTTATGGCGTGGTTAATGGTGTTGATCTTGATTTAACTGGCAAGGTAAGGAGTGTCGAGAAGGAAACTATCAATGCTCGACTTGTTGCCGGTGAGGTTGTTCTAATCTCGCCACTTGGTTATTCAGTAACAGGCGAAGTGTTTAACCTGAGTTCTATAGAAGTTGCGGCACAAGTCGCCATCGATTTATCTGCTGATAAACTCATTATGTTAAATAATGCATCTGTTTTGAAAAATGATGCGGGCGAAGTAATCAGACAGTTAACTTGTGAGGAAGTCAGGTCGAAACTCGATCCTGTTGCTTCACATCAAATAGATGAAACATCGTCGACTGCATTAGCTTTGGGTATCAAGGCATGTGAGGCAGGTGTTAAGCGTATTCATTATATTGATCAAAGTATTGATGGCGGTATTTTACAAGAACTGTTCACTCGTGATGGAATTGGCACGCTATTAAGCAGCACCCCATTTGACACAATCCAGCAAGCAACAGCCAATGATATTGGTGGCATTCTTGAGTTAATAGATCCGCTTGAAGAGCAAGGTATTCTGGTTAAACGTTCGCGAGAGAAGATAGAAACTAATATTGATGATTATATTGTCCTTGTCAGAGATGGTTCTGTTATTGCCTGTGCTGCATTACATGAATACGCAGAAGAAAAGGCCGCAGAAATTGCCTGTCTGGTGGTACATCCTGATTATCAAAAACAGGAAAAAGGCGAAGTGTTGTACGAACTTATTGAAACGTTGGCAAAGAAAAAAGAAATTGAAACACTATTTTTGTTAACGACACAGACAGTGCACTGGTTCATAGAAAAAGGTTTTTCGGAGGCAAAACTTGAAGATTTACCTGTTGAAAAATTAACGCTGTATAACTATCAGAGAAACGCTAAAATTTTGATTAAGAGTTTAAGCTAATACCATTACATACTTAATGTATGACAGACTGTTTTGTATGTCCCATACCTGCCTGTCAGTAAATATCAGGTCGAGAAGTAATATTTTCAGTATTTGACTGGTTTATTCAATCCAGACTTGCTGTGTTTAACATGGAGCATGATTTATTACATGTTTCCTTGCCTGTACAGAACCTTTCTGTTGTATCTTTCGTTGCCTCATATTTGAACGGTTTACATCCTCCGCCTTTATGTGATCCATCACAGAATGGCTGAGCCTTGCTCTTACCACAAGTACAGCACCAGTAGTTTTCGCCTTTTTTTACCTCGATTTCGACGGATTCTTTGTTAGTAATATCTATGTTTTTCATAATTATTTTATGAACATTCGCAATGCGCAGCTATTTGTATGTTTCGTATATACGTTAAGTCTAATGCGATTGATACATCCGTACAATATTGTGTGACCGTAAGTTAATATATGAACTAGACGGGCAATCTATCAGATTAAGTTTGAACTACTATAAGTTAAACGGCACCTTCCAGTTCTTCTTCTTTTATTTCAACTTTAATGTCGTCTTTTTCCATTGTTACGACAACATGACCGCCATGTTCCAGTTGGCCAAACAGAAGTTCTTCTGCTAAAGGTCGTTTGACCTTGTCCTGAATAAGTCGAGCCATTGGACGTGCGCCCATAATTTTGTCATAACCATGTGTAGCTAGCCATTCACGCGCATCTTCCGTTATTTCAACAGTGACTTTTTTCTCATCGAGTTGTGCTT
>CAYTIZ010000179.1:0-5164 GCA_964437885.1 uncultured Enterobacteriaceae bacterium | reverse complement strand
TTGATCTTCCGTTAATTTAAGAGCCTCTTTATACTGCCCTTCATTAATTAAAAGTTGGATATCCCCGTAGGACGTTTGTGCAAAAACACTGGTAAAACAGAAAATAACACTCAGAAATATTGAAATAATCGTTTTATAAAAAGTCATGGATAGTTCCATTAATAATATATTGATAAGCCTTTCTGCATCTACCTTGCCCTGATTGGAGCCCCGAGAGGGAATCGAACCCCCAATAGGTGATTACAAATCACCGGTTATACCATTTAACTATCGGGGCAACGATATCCATTGCCTCAATGTATTTCAATTCAAAAACACAAATTTGGAAAATTTTGTGAACACATTCTAAGGATTTCTTTACCGCATAGCAATTTCATTGCAATCAACAGGTAATGCGTTAAATCGTGCTGGAAAGCCAGTGAATAAATCATTCACATAATTGGAGTTCTGGACAATGCTGACATCAAACCAATGTACATTTTTACCGCCAGAGTAAGGCACAACAACTGATTGGTAGCCTTTTGCCTTAATCTCATTTAAACGACGGTTTACCGCTGCCTGACTGGAAAATAACCCTAATGAAATAGCATTTGAGATACCTCCTTCCCTGACCAACCTCATGTCCTTGACGCCTTTTTGCTTGAGATCTTTCAGTGCTGCTTCTGCCTGTGCGCGTGACTCTCGTGGTGCCAGATAGACCCAGAATAACTGTTTTCCCTGCTCATCTGTTTGTCTTTGTTTGTACAAAATATCTCTTTCATCAAGCCATGTTGATAATAGCGCAGATTCTTCCAAATTAGGGATAGGACCATAGGTATAACATACTGTTCTTGCTGGTGTAGAAACCAATGGTTCAGAAAATGAATTTTCCTCCTGACTGCCATATTCTTCCAATTTATTATCCAGCTTGGTGAACAAAGTTTCCGTTAAAAGTGCATCCATCATCCTCTCTGTATTAGGATTCAATGCGATAGGTAATACAGGCTCTGAATTATAGTTTTCTACGGAAAGTTCATTATCGAGTTTAATATGGCTTCTTGTCTCCGGCAGCTTTTCAAGCTCGTTTAATAACACTAGCTGCTGCGTACCTGCCGGCACTCTGATTGCAGATGAAACATTGACGCGGTTTAATTGAGCATCACGATCAATTTCCCAACCCAGATAAATCACATTAGCTAACAGTAATAATATAAAGAACCATTTCATTGGGATGCCTCATGAAGTATTGAAAGTCCAGTTAGCACCAGATTTTGTTCATATTCGAATGGGTAGTTTAATAAGGGTTTAATTAACTTTGCCATACCGCCTGATATTATACATTTAGGTTTACACTTTGATTTATTTGAAAATTTATCTACGACATGATCAATCATGGACACTGCTGCCAGAAAAGCACCATTATTAATTGCTGCCCGCGTATCTTTAGCATATTCAAGCGATGCCTGATTATTAACAACCACATTAATTTGTTCAGTACTGCTTATCAAAGCCCGCTGCATTAACTCTATACCGGGAACAATATAACCGCCAAGATGTTCCCCGCCAAAATCTATTATGTCTATCGTTAATGCTGTACCACAACCAACCAAACATATAGCTGTTTGATGTTCTTGCCAACTGGCCACCATAGCTAACCAACGATCAAGCCCCATCTGTTGGACATCATTATAACTATTTTTTAATTCTTTAAATCTGGATGACACCTCAGGTTGCCATAGTTCCTGTTGCCACTGTTTTTATACCCACTTATTAAGAGAATCAAAAACTTCAACTCCGGCAACATTTGAAACTAAAACATCAGACGGCTTTACAGAAAGTGATAAATTTTCTTGTAGATCTTGAGCAAGATTATTTTTTTGGTAACTAAACACCCCACCGGAAGCAAACTCACCTTGTTCTTGCAACACCCAGTTTACTGATGAATTTCCTATGTCTAACAGGAGTTTCATTATGAAGACATTCTCAAACTGATTTCGCCCGATGTATAACGCTTCACTTCTCCGCCAACAGACATTAACAACAAACCTTGATCATCCACTCCCTTTAGTACACCTTCAATTTCTTCGTTGGGCAAGAATAATTTTACCCGCTGTTCAGCATAACAATCCAGTGCTCGCCACTCATTAAGAAGATTTGAACTTTGATCTCTGCTCAAACCCTCAAGTATTTCAAACACATTTGATAATAATGTTGCTACTAAATTATTTCTCGATAAACGTTGTTCTGTATGACTGCATATATCCGTTACAGCCTGGTCTATATTGGAGTTAAACTCTTCTGCTAATTCGTAATTCATGCCTATGCCAATAACTACATCAACAGGGCCACTCGCTTCGCCTCGAACTTCAAGCAATATTCCGCCAATTTTTTTATTCATAACAACAACATCATTTGGCCACTTTAAACCCACATTAGTAATTTTTTCTGCGTGTAAAGCGCGAGCCATAGCGACTCCCATATACAAAGACAATAAACTTAACGTTCTCGGTACAATATCAAATCGCCAACCAACAGAAAAAGTAATGCCGCTTGCAAGAGGTGAAAGCCATTTGTTGCCTCTTCGCCCCCGCCCATGTGATTGATATTCTGCTAACACAACATTTCCGTGAATTTGTTCTGTAGCCAGTCGATCGAATAAACAAGAATTCGTTGATTCTGTTTTAAACAGCACCTCAATATTTCGGCAATGTTCAATTGCCAGAGGAGACAATGATTTTTTGATCCGTTTTTCGGACAATAATTCTATGCCGTGGGATAAACGATAGCCTTTGCCACGTATTGCTTCAATCGGAAGCCCCAGTGATTCAAGATGTTTTATTGATTTCCATATTGCCGCTCTGGAAATATTAAACTGGGATGCGAGCTCTTCTCCTGAATGAAGTTTACCATCTGAAATTATTGATAACAGATAAGCATGTCCCTTTTTCATAGGCGAGGATAATTTAAATCGATAATGATTAACAACTTATTGTATACCCAAGTCACCTCAAAATGCAGATTCAGAGCTCAGACAGGAAGTCAGAGCAAAGTATAACGCGCTTGAAATGGCACTCCCTTTTCAAGCGTTGTAAAGCTTCCGCTTCTGCTCTCGCCACTTGCCTGCGTCCTGTAGGCAACGCCGCGCTGGCTTTCTGCCTGAACTCCTTACGGACGGGTTTCAAACCCCCAACTACGGCGTTATTTGTTGTTGGTATAGAATAACTATACAAAAAAACAAATGCCTTGTATTTGGGGATTTGAATTCCCGCTAAATCCTGTATTTTGAGGTGACTTGGGTATATAACAATTTAACACTGGAAATTAATGATTCTGAAAAAAAGGCTGTTCGAAGAACTATTAGACATCATCTCTACGCAAGGTTGCATCATCATCATCTGAATTTGCATCATCATCATCCAGCATAATTGTTTCATCTTCTGAATCAAAATCTTCTTCATCGAGTTCAAATTCAGGTTCAGCTGTGCTCTCAGCAACATCGGGTAAATCACGAATGATTGTATCTTCTTCGTCAGGGTCAGGTTCATACAAGTCAGATAATTCATCCGCCGTATCTGTACCCGTTATGTCAAAGTCCATTTCTCCACCAGCCGCCACATCTGGTTCTGCTGGACTATCATGATCGCGAATCTCTGTTGCATCTTCTGAATCGTCCATTACCTCGGGTTGTGCAGCAAAGACCGTGTTAGATATCACAGTCATACCACTCTCTTCCATTTCCGGCATGATAAATTCAAAGTCACATTTATGTAATCGTATGCGGTCACCGTGTTTTAATCTAACTTCACTATTTACCGGCTCTCCATTTACAAACGTGCCGTTAATACTACCTTGGTCAATAATCCAGAATGAATAATCTTTAAACTCAATTAATGCATGACGACGACCAATGGTTGATTCATTAACAACAATATAATCCAGATGGTCAGTGTCCTTCCCTGCAACGCGACCAAACATTGTCGGTCGGGTACCCAACTTATGCGTTTGCTTGTCAGTCTTTCCCTGCAGGTCATTAATATAAGCGTCCTGAACAAATTCATCTGCTCCAGCTTTTAACTCACGATTACGTCGTAAAAGTAGAATCAATATCCCTAACAAGGTAATTGTTAAAACGATTGCCGCTGCAATCATAATCATCGAACGAATACGTTCTTCTTCGCCCATACCCTGTATTGGTACTTCGATAATAACAGGAGCAACTGGCGCCTGTTGTATAACGGGAGCAGGCACTTCTACAGGAGCAGGTTGAACCACTACAGGCGCGGGTTCAGGTTCGGGTAGTGTGTTTATAATCTCATTAATTTCTTCAAAAACATGAGGTAAATCATCTACCGTCAATGCGCGATAATATTCACCCTCTGTTTTTTGAGAGATGGATTGAATTAATTGAAAATCAGCCGCATCAGTAAACGCAATACCAAATATCTTGATTTCATTATCGGCAGCATCAGGAGCCAAATCTTCCCTTAACCATTTTGATTTTTCCAAGTCGCGGTCAGCCGCACCAGTATCAACAATACCATCGGTCATAAAGATGATGGATTTTTGCGCATTATCACGTCCATTATTTTTCAATTCATAAATTGCACGCTCAATGCCTGCCGGACTATCAGTGAACAGCCCTTTATAATTTATTTGTTCAATACTATTAAGAATAAGCTCACGATTAGCCAATGAAGCATCCGTCAAAGGAACGGGCAGTCGTACATCTTGATCAAAAATAACAATGCCTACACGTGTATTTTCATCTTGTTGGCTAATAAATTCCTTTACCGCTTTATTGACCAGAAAATTCGGATCGTTCTTTTTCATGCTGCCCGAATTATCCAACACTAAAACGACATCCTTGATTAATGCCGCTTCTACACCTGTA
The DNA here is from genome assembly GCA_964437885.1 of uncultured Enterobacteriaceae bacterium. Taxonomy (GTDB): domain Bacteria; phylum Pseudomonadota; class Gammaproteobacteria; order Eutrophobiales; family Eutrophobiaceae; genus UBA7359. The sequence continues at coordinate 294 of CAYTIZ010000179.1, read as the reverse complement.
TCCAGTAGATTGTCTTCGACACTAAAACTAGTCTGGTCTTCAAAGGTATCAATTTCATCAGCTACGATAGCCTCTTCAATTACACTTGTTTCTTCCGAAAGAATATCCTCTATGGTTTCAGTAAGTGCAGCATCAACAGGTGCGATACCCGTATCTACAACAGGTGATATTGACTCCAATTCCGCATGAATACTCACGCTCAGTAGAATTAGAGAAATTTTCAAAATTAGTCTAAACATTTTATTCATGTAAAAAAGTATCAGATTGTTGAAATCCGTTCATTATAGGTCTATT
>CAYTIZ010000178.1:0-5165 GCA_964437885.1 uncultured Enterobacteriaceae bacterium | reverse complement strand
ATCAGAGGTTTTAGAAGCAACTTCTTTCACCATCTGTGCACCCATGTTTTCGAACTTGTCTTCAAGTTCAATTTCTTTTGCCACTGAAACACCATCTTTAGTAACGGTTGGAGCACCAAAGCTCTTGTCCAGAATGACGTTACGACCCTTAGGGCCAAGCGTTTGCTTTACCGCATTCGCCAGGACGTTAACACCTCGCACCATACGCGTACGGGCATCGTCCGAAAATATAACTTCTTTTGCAGCCATGATTGTTTTCTCCTAAATCTGACTAATAACTATTGTATTTACTCGATGACGCCCATGATGTCGTCTTCACGTAGTACGAGAAGATCCTCACCACCGACTTTGACTTCAGTACCGGAGTACTTGCCAAATAACACCTTGTCACCTTTCTTAAGATCCAGTGCACGTAGTTCACCGTTATCCAGTAATTTACCGTTACCTACGGCAATAATTTTACCTTCGATTGGTTTTTCTGTAGCTGAATCAGGGATTACGATACCGCCTGGTGACAATTTGTCTTCTTCCACGCGTTTCACAATCACACGATCATGTAATGGTCGGATATTCATTGAACCTAACCTCCTTAATTCCTAACCTATTGATTTATAAGCACTAACAAAAACTGTTAGCACTCCTATGTAGTGAGTGCTAAATATAGTCGAAAATAAACTCATGTCAACATCAAAATAACGTGAATCAATTGTGGTGGGAAAATGACCGGCGTCCAACCTTGACCGGTGTCAGGTTTCAACCTGACACCTTTGTCGTTCGCTTGTAAGTATCTGACTTCAGTCTGACGCCATATCCGAGGACTACTTAACCGAACCGCCTCTTGCGTTTGCTTGATAATGCTCTCACCCAAGCCCAACGACGCAGTTGATGAAGTATCAGACACGAATGGCACTTAACTCGTGACCCTATTTTTTTGTTTAGAAAGGCGTGTGGTGTGGCGTTATCTCAGATGTTTTTTTTGTGCTCCCCTTAATTTCGTAATATCAAAATACTTAGTGGATAAACGACATAATGGCATTATTTTCTGTATCACAGATATCTTGGATGTTTTCAATAAATGACGTAATTATTAATTCAGCTGTTTCCTGCTTAATGTAGTCTGCTGCCACGCGGCGATCTCCTATAAAAGTCAGAGGATTTTCAATGTTATTTAGATCTAAATAAAAATAATCCTTTAATGGAGGAATAGCTATGCAGCGCCATTCTTGTATTTTGCCATCCGCAAAAATAGCACTTAACGTAACCTTGCCATAAGAAAGTCCATTTCCGTGAAAATATAATTGATAGTTTCCCAGAGCACGGTTTTCAACACTGCTTACTGTAACACCTGAATTCGTGGTTTCATTGTATACTAGCTTGTTGAACTCGGGCAACACAACTGGTTGCTCCGACAACCCGAAGAAGAAATTGATGAGCGGGAACTCTTTACTTTCATTAACGTAACTTTCCATGTCTCTTTTAAATATTTTCACTTTTTCAGTGATTAATGGCATGTTAACAGCTATGCCTTCTCGCTGTAATTTATCGATACGCTCAATATTATAATAATAGCCACCGACACCAGCGATAATCGAGAATATTAATAAGGTACTTGTAATAAAAGTGATTCGTTTTATTTTGGCGTTCACCTATATCTCCTTTTAAAAGTAAAATAGTGTGGCCAGATAAGAATGTCGTTTACTTAAAGTCTGACCGCATAAACTACTTGGCTGGACAGCCGCCAAGTCTAGCTATTAGCTCAAGTTCTCGACCAATCACTGCTCAACTGAAACCCCATTCGGAATATACACCGTCGATGTTGGGAAAGCACATTCGGCACCGTGCGACTCAACAATTCTGATGGCTTTCTGATTTTCAGTGCCGGAGTAGGTCGCTCCAGTGCATCCATGCACTCGCGACATTCGTGCTTCCTGCACATCATTTATTTTTAACCAGTTGTTTCATATTAAAAAAGGGCCTGGGGAATGAATCATAGGTAGGACAAGGATGGCGCTTAATTGGATCAGGTTTGGATGTTTAAACTACTTTTTAAATTCTTCTGGCCATCTTCGTGCTGAATGATACACACGTAATATTTCCAAAGTATTTCCATTGACCTGATAGAGAACAATAAAGGGTATGCTGGATAAAACGAGTTCTCTGGTTTTGGGTACACGCCCAGGTTTTCCTAAATAAGGATGGTCGCTGAGATGCATAATCTCTTGCTGAATGATATCTAATACTTTTTCAGCAGCGGTTGGGTTATCTTCTAAAATATAATCGAATATCTCGATTAAATCTTGCTCCGCTTCCTGCGATAGTCTTATGTCCATTTTATTGATTGTTTTTCTGTTTACGCTTGATCTTGCCACGAATTTTTTTTATCACAGTATCGAATTGAATCCCTTCTTTGTCTGATAGCGATGACTGCGCTTGTTTGATTCCTTCGATTTGCCAGGCCTGTTCAGCGAGGTATTGTTTTAGGGCATCTTCAATAACCCAGTTTTTAGGTCGATCCATCGCTTTGGCGAGACCACCAATTTTTTCAGCGATTTCATCATTGGTACGAATTGTAATATTGGCCATGATTTAGTTCCTGGTTGATATTCTACTAAAAATACAATTAAGTGCATTGCAATTATTTGCACTTAATTGTATTTTGTCAATAAGAAAATTGATTTAAAGTGTGGGTGAATTAAACTTCTATGCAACTAAGTTTAAAAATGAATGATGCCGGACTAGGTCGCTCCAGTGCATCTATGCGCTCTGAATTTCCCAACCTTTGTTATCCTTGCTTTCTGATTAATGGTCCTGGACCAAGTTGACTATGGTATAACTTTAGTTATACTTTCACCTATGAAAACTGCTATCTCAATACCTGACCCTGTATTTAAAACAGCCGAAAATTTGGCCAGAAGACTTGGTTTGTCGAGAAGTGAGTTATATGTTCGTGCTATTTCCAGTTACGTTGAAACGCATAAAAATCAAAAAGTGACTGATTTACTTGATGAAGTCTATTCTGATGTTAAAAATAAAGGCTTAGAAACGAGTTTTAAACGCGCTCAAATGAAGTCAATAGACAAGGAAAATTGGTGACAGATGAATTACAAAAAAGGAGAGATCTGGTGGGCAGATCTTGATAAACCAAGAGGCTCTGAGCCAGGCTATCGTCGGCCAGTCGTCATCGTCCAATCAGATGACTTTAATAAAAGTAATATAAGCACGATCCTTGTTGCTGTTATCACATCGAATCTAATATTCGCCAAGGCACCAGGAAATATAAAATTGGGTATAAATAAAAGTATTGGACTGAAAAAAGAATCTGTTATTAATGTGTCCCAGATTATTACGCTGGATAAATCTTATTTGACAGAGAAAGCGGGGAAGTTAAACACCATTAAAAATCAGGAATTGGTGGCAGGTTTAAAGTTAATTTTAGATATTTAGGGAATTAAAACTTATTTTTTGACTTTGTTGTCATTACAACACGATAAAATGGCTGAAAGACACCTGACATCATACCAGCCTGCTAGCCCCGCGCAGAGCTTCTGCTATAATGCCGCGCTTTTAACGATTGGGGACAGACTTTAAGTCTGTCCTCTTCCTTCAATGTTTCTGGAGACAAGCTGAAAAGCCTGATCCTGATAGCAAAACAAACTGATATGACTGATTACAACCTGACACATCTCAAACAGCTCGAAGCTGAAAGTATCCATATTATTCGTGAAGTGGTGGCTGAATTTGAAAAACCGGTCATGCTGTACTCCATCGGCAAAGACTCTGCAGTGATGTTGCAATTGGCATTGAAAGCGTTCTATCCGGGCAAACCGCCTTTTCCGCTTTTACATATTGATACCACCTGGAAGTTTCAGGAAATGATTTCGTTTCGTAATGCGTTGGCAAAAAAGCTGGGCATGGATCTTCTTGTCTATATCAATCAAGCCGGTGTTGACGCCGGCGTTGGTCCCTTCACGCACGGAAGTAAAAAACACACGGATATTATGAAGACCCAGGCGCTGATACAGGCGTTAAATAAATATCGCTTTGATGCTGCATTTGGTGGTGCACGGCGTGATGAAGAAAAATCGCGCGCCAAGGAACGTATTTATTCCTTCCGAGATAAAAATCATCGGTGGGATCCAAAAAATCAACGCCCTGAATTATGGAACATCTACAATGGCAAGATTGATAAAGGTGAAAGCATACGAGTCTTCCCTATCTCCAACTGGACTGAACTCGATGTCTGGCAGTATATCCACCTGGAAAAAATTCCCATTGTGCCTCTGTACTTTGCTAAAGAGCGTCCAATAGTAAACCGGGATGGTGTCGATATTATGGTTGATGACGAGCGTATGCCATTAGAACCCGGAGAAAAAATTAAAAACAAAATGGTGCGTTTTCGTACTTTGGGTTGTTATCCATTATCCGGCGCTGTTGAATCAACGGCGACAACCTTGCCGGAAATTATTCAGGAAATGTTACTTGCCAGAACTTCCGAACGTCAGGGTCGTATTATCGATCACGATCAAGCCGGTTCGATGGAGGAAAAGAAACGTGAAGGATACTTTTAAGGATGCTCCTATGCGCGCACTATCGAGCACCTTGCTGCGTTGTGTCGGTAACTGCTCCCGGCGTTACTCTACCTCCTGCATCCTTGCAGTCGTCCTCACTCGCCCCTCGCCTATCTATCGATATGTCTCGGGTTTTCGGCTTTGGCTTCCTGCGTTGCTCTACCTCCTGCATCCGTGCAGTCGTCGTTGCAGGACGCCTTGCAATGCATCTCGATATCGCACACATAAAAGCATCCTTCAATTAAAAGGTTAGAAAGAAAAAATGTCACATCAATCAGAACTTATCAGTACCGACATCGATGCTTATCTTGAAATGCATGAAAGAAAGCAACTACTGCGTTTGTTAACCTGCGGTAGTGTCGACGGCAAAAGCACATTGATTGGTCGCTTATTATACGATTCAAAAATGATCTATGAAGATCAGCTGGCAACCATTATTGAAGATAGTGTGAAGTCTGGCACAACTGGAGACACCGTTGATCTGGCGTTATTAGTTGATGGCTTACAAGCCGAACGCGAACAAGGCATTACTATTGATGTTGCCTATCGTATTTCTCGACAGCCAAACGCAAATTTATTATTGCCGACACACCAGGA
>CAYTIZ010000177.1:0-5178 GCA_964437885.1 uncultured Enterobacteriaceae bacterium | reverse complement strand
TTAATATATTACTGCAAGTACTTGATGATGGGCGTTTGACCGATGGTCATGGTCGTACTGTTGATTTTCGCAATACGGTTATTGTCATGACCTCTAATCTAGGTTCACAGCTGATACAGGAAATGTCTGCTGATTCAGAATATGACAACATGAAAGAGATCGTCATGAATGAAGTCAGTCACTATTTCAGACCTGAATTTCTCAATCGTATCGATGACGTTGTTGTTTTCCATGCTCTACTTCAGGAACAAATCCACGCTATTACAGAAATCCAGATAGAACGCCTGCGACAGCGCTTACATGAACAGGATATTGCATTGGAGTTGAGTAATGAGGCTATTACTAATCTGGGTACGGCAGGGTTTGACCCTGTTTATGGTGCCCGCCCACTAAAACGTGCTATCCAGGATCAACTTGAAACACCCATAGCCGAGAAAATTCTGGCGGGACAATATAAAGCTGGATCATTGATAAAAGTCGATATAACAGAGGGAAAATTACAATTTTCTGAACTTGAAACAAATACCGCATAATTTTTTGTAATTAATTGATCCTTAATTGAAAATAGCTATTTAGATAAAATCCCAAGATATACACCGATTTATTAATTAAAACAGTTGGTTATTTAGCTCATATACTCTAGTATCTTACCGAAACACTTGATAAACACGGTTCAAGAAATTCGGAAATGTCGACTCCTACAAAAAAAATAAATCTTAGTGGGCTAGCGCGGAAACTTGTGCTTGATGGCCTGCTTGATGAAGAAAAAGCGCAAAGTACACTTGCAGAATCGCTAAAAAAGAAAAAGACTTTCGTTAGCCTCGTCGTTGAAAACAAACTTATTCCCAGTAGTACTATTGCTTTAGCGGCTGCTCAGGAATTTGGCGCGCCGCTGGTGGACATTGATCTTCTTGAAATTGATCCGGATGTTATCAAACTGGTTAAAGAAGACCTCATCAAAAAACATCATGCCCTGCCCATTTTTAAGCGCGGCAGACGCCTCGCTGTCGCTGTCTCTGATCCTACGAATATTCAGGCTCTTGACGAAATCAAATTTGCAACAAGCTTAGCTACAGATGCTGTCGTCGTAGAGGAAGATAAACTCACCAAAACCATAGAAAAAGTCCTGGAAGATGCAGATGGCGGCTTAGGAGATATGGATGACGACGACTTCGATGATCTGGACGATCTGGAAGTTGCTGAAGAAGGCGCTCAAGAACAGGATGATACTGAAGTCGACGATGCTCCCGTCGTTCGTTTCGTCAATAAATGCTTGCTCGATGCCATCAAAAAAGGTGCCTCTGATCTTCATTTCGAACCCTATGAAAAGATGTACCGGGTGCGTTTTCGTATAGATGGTGTTTTACAGGAAGTGGCAAAACCTCCTTTGAGTCTTAACATGAAAATTGCAGCACGTATCAAAGTCATGTCTCGTCTGGATGTCTCGGAGCGACGAGTACCTCAGGATGGTCGTATCAAATTAAAACTCTCAAAAACAAAATCTATCGATTTTCGTGTCAGCACCTGCCCAACGTTGTTTGGCGAAAAAACAGTTATGCGTATTCTGGACTCCGATGCCGCAGCATTGCAGATCGATCAACTGGGATATGAAGATCATCAGAAAGAAATGTTTCTAAGCAACCTGCATAAGCCCTATGGCATGTTTCTCGTCACAGGTCCTACAGGTAGTGGTAAAACCGTATCACTTTATACCGGTATCAATATTCTTAATCAGGTAGATATCAATATTTCTACCGCAGAAGATCCCGTTGAAATCAACCTCCCCGGCGTTAATCAGGTACAGGTTGATGAACGAACAGGAATGACATTCGATAAAGCCTTAAAAGCTTTTTTGCGGCAGGATCCAGATATTATTCTGGTTGGGGAAATACGCGATCTGGGTACGGCTGGTATTGCAGTAAAAGCGGCACAAACGGGGCATATGGTCATGTCAACACTGCATACCAATGACTCACCACAAACTTTGACCCGTTTACAAGACATGGGGATACAGGCATTTGCGGTTGCCACCAGTATTAACCTTATTACTGCACAACGACTACTCCGACGCCTGAAGGAAGATAACCGAGTGGTAGTCGAAATGCCTGATGATGCCTTAAGAGATGAAGGTTATCCTGAGGAGATGATAAAAGAGGGTATTACTCTTTATGGTCCCGCTGAAGATACAGAAGAAAATCCTGGCTATAAGGGACGTTCGGGCATCTATCAAGTCATGCCCATATCAGATGATATGAAACGCCTGATTATCGAAGGTGCAAACGCAGTACAGTTGGCTGACCAAGCTGCGGTAGAGGGTATATGGGATATTCGTAAATCAGGTTTAATGAAGGCGGCGTCTGGTGTCACCAGTCTGGTCGAAGTAAATCGAGTAACCGTAGAGTAAAATATTATGGCTGAAACAAAAAAAGCAGATATGTATGTCTGGGAAGGAATGGATAAAAGGGGCAAACGTGTTAAAGGAGAGATCAGTGGGCAAAGTGAAGCACTAGCAAAAGCCCTGCTCAGGCGTCAAGGCATAAACCCTATTAAAGTTAAAAAGAAACCAAAACCTTTATTGGGAGGAGGAGGCAAGGCTAAAATAACACCGAAAGATATCACTATCTTTAGTCGACAATTGGCAACCATGATGTCTTCTGGCGTACCATTGGTTCAGGCTTTTGAAATTGTTGGTCGTGGTCATGAAAATGCTGGCATGCAGGACTTGATTCTTAGCATTAAAGCTGATGTAGAAGCGGGTAATAATCTAACTGAAGCACTAAAAAAACATCCTCTACAATTCAATGACCTTTATTGCAACCTGGTTGAGGCAGGTGAACATGCGGGTATTCTTGAAGCTATTTTACATAAACTTGCAACTTACATGGAGAAAACAGAAGCTTTAAAATCCAAGATTAAAGCTGCCTTGTTTTATCCAGCAGCTGTGATCGTTGCAGCTGTGATCGTTGTCTCCATTTTGATGATCTTTGTCATACCACAATTTTCAGAATTATTTTCAGACTTTGGTGCTGATTTGCCCGCGTTGACTCAATTTTTAGTTGATACTTCAGATTTCTTTGTTTCCTATTGGTATATTATTTTCGCCGTTTTGGGCGGCGTTGTTGGTGGCGCGCTCGAATTAAAGAAAAGATCCACTGCTGTACAACACTTCCTGGACCGCGCAGTCTTAAAAATGCCGGTTCTTGGTGAAATAATGGAAAAAGCTGCGATTGCACGATTTGCACGAACACTGGAGACCATGTTTGCCGCAGGCACACCGCTGGTTGAAGCCATGGTTTCAGTCGCAGGTGCTTGTGGCAATATTGTTTTTTATGATGCTACTATGAAGATGAAAGATGAGATTGCTACCGGCACACAGCTTCAATCAGCTATGAGAGATACTGAGTTATTCCCAAATATGGTCGTACAAATGGTTGCCATTGGTGAAGAATCGGGTGCTATAGATACTATGCTTGGTAAAGTTGCCGACTGGTACGAACAGGAGGTTGATGATGCTGTTGAAGCTTTAACAAGTTTGCTTGAACCAGCAATTATGGGATTTTTGGGTGTTATAATTGGCGGTATTGTTATTGGAATGTATTTACCAATATTTAAGATGGGTTCTGTTGTTTAATGAAAAAATATTTGCCTATAGCTCATTAAAGTAATCCTGATCTATTAGCATATTAACCATTAATTAGTCTGTCACTAACGATTTGGGAACAATCGTGTCAAATCTTATTGAATTATTTCAACTTTATCCTGCTTTCTATCTTGGCACTATTTTTATATTAGGCCTACTTATTGGTAGTTTTTTAAATGTCGTTATTTTTCGCTTACCTGTAATGATGGAAAGTGATTGGCAACAACAATGTTGTGAATTACTTGATATCGATGATCCTGAATATAAAGAAGAAGTAGATTTTAATCTCATTTCTCCCCGCTCGCGTTGCCCATCTTGTGAACACCAAATTAGTGCCATGGAAAATATTCCTGTCATTAGTTATTTATTTTTGAGAGGGAAATGCAGTAACTGCGGAATTAAAATATCAATTCGTTACCCATTGATTGAGTTAGCAAGCGCAATAACTGTAACTATTGTTGCATTTTATTTTGGTGTTTCATTACAAGCGCTATTTGCAATATGTCTAACCTGGGCACTTATTGCTTTAAGCATGATTGATTTTGATCATCAATTACTTCCTGATGATATTACACTGCCCTTTTTATGGCTTGGAATTATCATAAATCTGTTTGGTATTTATACAGATATTGAATCAAGTATTATAGGTGCCATATTTGGCTATGGCTCATTATGGCTTGTCTATATTTCATTTAAATTAGTTACTGGAAAAGAAGGGATGGGGCATGGTGATTTTAAATTACTAGCCGTATTAGGCGCGTGGTTTGGCTGGCAGTCACTTCCTTTAATTATCATATTATCGTCTGTCGTTGGTGCTAGCATTGGTATTTTATTGATGATCTTTAAATCTTATAACAGAACTACAGCAATACCATTTGGACCCTACCTAGCAATTGCTGGCTGGATATCTATGCTATGGGGACCGTATATTATGTCTGCTTATTTAAATGCAGTAATCTAGAGTCTATCTACCTGCATAACATAATGAATCGAATAGCTTCTTAATGTCCACGGCATTACGCATCGCTTTAACTGGTGGTATAGGTAGCGGAAAATCAACTGTCGCAAATAAATTTCAGGATCTTGGCGCGCCAATTATTGATTCAGATGTAATATCGAGAGAGATTGCCAAACCTGATACTGCCTGCCTGAACCATATTATTGATGAATTGGGTTCAGATCTTTTAACAAGCAAAGGAATTCTTGACCGGATCAAACTACGAAATATCATCTTTAATGATGCAGCGGCAAAAAAAAAGCTGGAAGACATTTTACATCCTGTCATCTATCAAGAAATAGAAGTTCAGGCATCTAAAGTAAATTACCCATATTGTTTAATTGTTATTCCTCTACTTGTAGAAACACAGATGATGAATCATTTCGATAGAGTTTTACTAGTTGATGCAGAAAAAGAGTTACAAATAAAAAGAGCTACTAGTAGAGATAAAACATCTGTCCAAATTATAGAAAAAATCATAAACAGCCAGGCTAATCGCAACCAACGCCTGAAATATGCAGACGACATTATTGACAATAAC
>CAYTIZ010000176.1:0-5199 GCA_964437885.1 uncultured Enterobacteriaceae bacterium | reverse complement strand
CGCTATCGAAAAAATGAAAAATATTTAGCCGTTGTTGAAACGATTGATCAGCGTAAATGTAAAAAAATTGTCACGACGAGCGAATACTATTTGAACAAACAGAGAAAATATCAATCTTACCTCTGTCGGTATGATGTTATTACCCTCACAGGAGAGCTTGATAGGCCTGTAATCGAGTGGATTAAAAATGCATTTCAGGCATAATGACGACAGTTTTTTTATGGTACTAAACATTGATGGATACCGTTCAACGCGTAAAAAATAACTTCCTCGAAAGCATTCAGATTAAAACGGATGCTATCGACAAACTGGCTCCTGTTATTGCTAGTGCAGCTGCGGCTATTACTGACGCCCTTCTAAATGATAAAAAAATTATGGCTTGTGGTAATGGTGGTTCGGCGGCCGATGCACAGCATTTTTCTGCTGAAATGCTAAATCGGTTTGAGATGGAACGACCCGGCTTGCCTGCTATTGCTTTGACTACGGATTCATCAACATTAACGTCGATTGCTAATGACTACCAATTCGCCGAAATTTATTCAAAACAAATTCGCGCATTAGGACAAGAGGGTGATGTGCTACTTGCTATCAGCACCAGTGGCGAATCACACAATATTGTGCATGCCATTGATGCTGCACATGACAGAAACATGATCATCATCGCATTAACAGGAAGAGAAGGTGGTCAAATTGCTGATTTAATGGATAATGATGATTTTGAAATACGCGTGCCGACCTGGTCTACGGCACGAATTCAGGAAGTACATATTATGGTGATACATTCACTATGTGATCTGGTTGATCTTCAATTACTTGGACAGGATGATTAATACATGAAGCTATTCAAACTTATACGTTGTTTAATATTACTGGGTTTAATCAGCCAATTATTTGCTTGTGCCGTCGTCGCCGTTGGTGGCGTTGCTGCTGCAACAGGAACTGCCGTCGTTGATAGAAGAACAACTGGCACACTGATTGAAGACCAGACGATTGAAATAAAGGCTATTAAAGCCATTCATAATGATGCTGAATTAAATGAACAAGCGCACATGAATATAACGAGTTATAACACTGTTGTTCTAATCACCGGCGAAACACCAACTGATGCCATGCGCCAACGAGCTATGGAGTTAGTTAAGGCAGTTGACAAAGTAACTCATGTTTATAATGAACTCACTATAGCCGCTCCTAGCTCGATAACTTCAAGAGGCAGCGATTCCATTATTACGACTAAGGTAAAAACCAAGATGTTTGCTAATAGTGATGTAAGTGGCGTTCAATTCAAAGTTGTAACAGAAAAAGGCGTAGTCTATCTAATGGGTATTGTTTCTCGTGCCGAATCGGAAATAGCAACTGAAATTGCCAGACAAACTGGCGGCGTACAAAAAGTAGTTAAATTATTTCAATACACTGATTAAAATTTAAATATTCGCTCATAAATTGATTTGTCGTCGGCACTAAAACAACAGGCGATAATACGTTCAAACTGATTTTCATAATTTTTCATTAAAGCTAACGCAATTATTGTAGCTGATTCTAACGGGTAGCCATAAACACCTGTACTAATAGCAGGAAAAGCAATTGCTTTTAGCCCTTCATGTTTTGCAAGCTCAAACGAATTTACATAACACGCATTCAATAATTCGGCTTCACCTTGTTTGCCGCCTTGCCACACAGGTCCAACAGTATGAATAATACATGTTGCCACCAGATTAAACCCCGGTGCTAGTTTGGCTTCACCTACTCGACATCCTTGTAAAGTCTTATTAAATGCTAGCAATCAGGGCCAGCAGCACGATGTATCGCACCATCAACACCTCCCCCACCTAGCAGAGATGAATTCGCAGCATTTACAATGGCATCTATTTTAAGTGAGGTAATATCTGCCTGAATTATTTCAATCACGATAATTCGCTTTTTTATACGTTAGTTTTAAGTGTTACCATTAAGCAACAAAGTGTAAAGTACGATTATCATTTTTTGTAGATAATTATAAGCAGTATGTTTAATCATTCAGAAGAACTTCAACAGTCTCTATCAGTCGCTTTAAATAATAAAGGCGACAATTATCAAGCTCGTACGCGTTATCTCAATCAAGACAACAAGCCCATCTATATCAACCGGCTTATTCGTGAAGATTCGCCCTACCTGTTGCAACACGCACATAATCCGGTCGACTGGTTCCCCTGGGGAGAGGAAGCATTTGAAATAGCAAAGCAGGAGAACAAGCCTGTATTTTTGTCTATTGGTTATTCAACTTGCCATTGGTGCCACGTCATGGAAGAAGAAAGCTTCGACAATGAAGACATCGCAAAACATATGAATAATTTTTTTATTTGCATCAAAGTTGATAGGGAGTTGCATCCTGATGTTGATTCTTACTACATGACTGCGGTGATGATGATGCAAGGACAAGGCGGCTGGCCTATGAGCAGCTTTTTAACACATGAGAAAAAACCTTTTTTCGGTGGCACTTATTTTCAACCCGCGCAATTTATAGCATTAATGAGCCGTGTTAATGATATTTGGCATAATCAATCATCTGATATACATGAACAAGCTAACGCCATAAACCAACAAGTTTCAGGTGCTATGGCAGCAAGACAATCACTTAACGAAATTGGCACGAATGTTATTGATCTCACCGCACAAAGTATTATGAATCACTACGATCAAGCTCATGGCGGATTCGGGCAAGCACCTAAATTTCCAAACGAGCCGTATCTCTATTTCCTGCTTGAATATGCAAACTATTCAGGAAATCAGGATATTCTAAACGCTGTCGTTAATACTTTGCATCGTCAGAGTTGCGGCGGTATTTATGATCAAATTGGCGGAGGTTTTCATCGTTATGCAACGGATCATAACTGGTTAATTCCACACTTTGAAAAAATGCTCTATAACCAGGCCAACTTATCTTACATCTTTACTCAGGCACACCTGCTTTCAGGCAAAAATGATTTTAAACGTGTCGCATGTGAGACGCTGGATTATGTCATTCGTGAAATGACAAATGACGAAGGCGGCTTCTACTCAGCTACGGATGCTGATAGCGAAGGCGAGGAAGGTCTTTTCTTTATTTGGGATAAACAGGAAATAGAATCTTTACTTGGTAAAGAGGAGGCAAAAGAATTCATTGAATTATATCAAGTGACAAAAGCGGGCAATTTTGAAGGGAAAAATATTCTTAATTTAAATCAGGCTTTGGAAGAGACTGCTAAAGAAAAAAACATGGAATATGGTGCGTTGATTGAACGACTTGCAAGAAATAAACAATGTTTGTGGGATGCCAGAGAAAAACGATTGCCGCCAATACGTGATGATAAAATTATTACTGCATGGAATGCGATGATGATTAAATCATTTGCTTATGTCGGGCAACAATTCAAGCAACAAAACTATATAGATATCGCGATTAATGCGAGCAACTACCTGTTAAAAATAAACCAGACTAGTAACGGTCTATTAAGTCGTTCAAGTCTGGCAGGACAAGCTTCTGTGCCGGCGTTACAGGAAGATTATGCCTATCTCGCAGAAGCATTATTACAAATATACGATGCAACACTAGATAAACACTGGTTAGATAAAGCATCTATATTGGCCGATGAAATGATCGAATATTTCTGGGATGAAGAAAATGGTGGTTTCTTTATGAGCTCCCAGGGCAAAGGGAACTTACTGCCGACATCACCTAAAGAAATTAATGACAATGCTACTTCATCAGGAAATTCAGTTGCGTTAAGAATATTAGTCCGCCTGACAAATCGCACTGGCTCGCAGCATTACCGAACTTACGCGCAGAAATTAATAAAAGCGTATTCGGATGATATTACTCAACGCCCGTATATTTGCAGTTATCTTATTTGCGGTTTACTTGAAATGCTTGATGGTGAGCAATCCGATAATCAATGGTGTGCTGGGGGGAACATTCACGTTTCAACAACAATTTCGAAAGAAGACAATCAATACAAAATAATATTATCTATAAATACAAATAATGATTGGCATTTGAATCAGATTTCTAATGAAAACAATACCCTGCTGCCAGTCATAATTGAAGCTAACGGTGAATGGGAAATTTCAAATATCCATTATCCTGAACCTGTTATAAAAACACTGGACTTTCAAACGGAGTCTATCCCTGTTTATGAAGGCAATATTCAAATTAAATTTACTGTCTCTGGCAAAAATAAACCCGCCTTTCCTGATAATTTATTAAAGCTAACACTTCAATTACAAGCTTGTAATAATGAAAAATGCCTTGCTACTGAAGTCGTTAAATTAAATCTTACTCTTTAAACAGTTTCCATGTTTAGGCTCGTCTCTATATCGTCTCAAGTATGATATTCAATCTTTCGGGTATGTCTCTTAAATCAAGATCTGTTTTTTCAAATAAATCATTCGCCCGCATCTTCAACTCAAGCATGTCAGGTAGCTTTCGACATGATGCAAAAATAATTGCATTTGTATAATCGGGAAACTCTAATAAATAAATATAATCAAAATGATTCTTTATCGGTAATAATACATTGATTACATCTTCTTCTGATTCAGGCAATATATTAATTGCCAACACGCCTTCTTTATCAAGGCAATTATAAATATTGGCATAAAAATCATTATCGTATAGACAACTTGCTTGTGTATCCGCAACAAAGATATCACATAAAATAATATCGTAAATATCATTATGAGTTGATAAAAAATTCTCTGCAGAATCGCCTATGACATCAA
The DNA here is from genome assembly GCA_964437885.1 of uncultured Enterobacteriaceae bacterium. Taxonomy (GTDB): domain Bacteria; phylum Pseudomonadota; class Gammaproteobacteria; order Eutrophobiales; family Eutrophobiaceae; genus UBA7359. The sequence goes on along the minus strand of CAYTIZ010000176.1, from coordinate 465 downwards.
TGCTTTCTGGTAAATTAAAATAGTCTTTGGCAAGTTGGATAACTTGCTCGTTCGATTCAACTGATCTTATCCTGATTTCAGGCCAGCTCGAATTCAAATAACGTTCAAGTGAAGCCCCACCCAAACCAAGATTTAACACATGTTTTGCTGATGGACAAAAAAGTAGTACCGAAAGTAATGCCTGAATATTTGGCAAAACTACCTGGTCAATGGCATTTAAAAGCATTAATGCCTGTACAGAATCATCACCAATATGTAACCAGCGATATTCTCGCCATTCCCGTACTTCAATGATCTTCTTCTCAAGCTCGCCAGAATAGAGTAATTGACTCTCATCCGGCTTGAGTTCGTATATTTTTTCTAGAGACATATTTCAATTATTATTAAGTGAGGCCTTTGCACGAGCAGAGGTTTTATTCTCTGGTTAGGCAAAAAACGCACAGGATGAGGGAGTTTATACTCATA
>CAYTIZ010000175.1:0-5209 GCA_964437885.1 uncultured Enterobacteriaceae bacterium | reverse complement strand
CAATTGCAGCCCAGTACGGAGTCAAACTAATATCCGCAGCATAAGGTGGGTCGCTAATTAATAACGCTTCCAGTTTTTTACTGGCACGTTCAGCATTACACGTTGGTGGCAAACGCATAGACAGTTTAATTGATGTTGATGGACGCAATACATTGCCAGCAGATTCGATATCGGGTAATCCATCGATGCCAACATAAGACAAAGCAGGTCGCCAACTTCGATTCAGAATCAATTCAGCAGGATCATTATTCATTGGATACATGTTGTCTTTCATCGGAAAACGTTTAAAAACATCATCGCCCATCATTTCTGCTGCGCGTTGTGCTTGTTGCTGTCGTTTGTCGGGGATATCAACATGGAATTCGTCAGCAAGAATTTGTCCGGTAACTGGATCTTCGAGTCGATCCAGTAGTTGTCTCAATATTCGAAAACTGGAAGGCACAATGCCACTGGCATCACCGGAGTGAATACCTTCATTTAAAACATCTATTTTTAATGTGCCACCGATTAATCCACGTAATGATGTTGTTGACCAGAGTTGCTCATAATTGCCACAACCCGAATCAAGACAAACAATTAATTCAGGTGTACCGATTCGATCCGATAAATGATCAATATAAAAAGGAAGATCATAACTACCACTTTCTTCACAGGCTTCAATGATGATGACGCATCGTGCATGTGGGGTAGATTGTTCTTGTAATGCTTTAATAGCTAGCAGGGAAGCAAACGTGGCATAACCATCATCCGCACCACCACGGCCATAGAGTTTGTCGCCGTCTAAAACAGGCTCCCATGGGCCTAAATCCTCGCGCCAACCTGACATTTCAGGCTGTTTATCCAGATGCCCATACAACAAAACGGTATGATTGTCATCGTTTGGGATTTGCCCTGTTATCTCAATATAGATGAGTGGTGTGCGTTCAGGTAGACGAACGACTTCCAGAGTCATCCCTTTAAGCTTTTGTTTTTGGCACCAATCTACAAACTGCTCAACAACCTTGTCCATATAGCCGTGTTTTTGCCAATCGGGATCAAACGCCGGTGATTTATTCGGTATGCAGATATAGTCGACCAATTCGGGAATAATACTGGTTTCCCATACTTGGTCACAAAAGGATCGTAATTTCTGGCTTTTCATGTGTTTAGTAGGTCTGTTAAGCTGTATCGTAGTGTTTTCAATAGTTTTGTGATTCAAGTATAAATTATGCGGCTAATACAAAACATCAAATTAATTTTTAAATGAATAAGGAATCTAATATTATGAGTACAAGTAAACCGGTTATTTTATTATCAATATTGATACCGACACTTTTGTTACTTAGCGCATGTGGTGGCGATGATGCGGATACAGCTTCGGCACCTGCTCCTGCTCCTGCGGCTGAATCAATGCCTGCAGCAAGTGGCGGCGATAGCATGGGTTCATCAATGAACTTTGAGAAAGCAGAAGGCGTGATCTATCAGGATGAGATTTATGCTAACTGGCCTTATAACTAAAATATAAGGAAGGACTTAATGCCGATGTTTAACTATTTGAAGTTTTCTTTATTGATACTGTCGACTGGTTTATTGGTTGCCTGCGGTGAGAGTGAAGCACCTCAGGAAAAAACGACAGATCCTGTAACTAAAGAAATACCAGGTGAAATAATGTATCTATCCAGTCAGGTTGTTTATCAGGAAGAGATATATAAGAACTGGCCATATACTGAAGCACCTTCAACATCAGCACCGGTAATTGAGGAAGCTTCTCCAGAGCCAGAAGCTGTTGCCGATGATAAACCCTACCAAATTGTAGATGGATCCATCAGTGCCAATGCTTTCGAAGGTTGGAGGACATATAACGGCGGTGGCTGTGGTGCATGTCATGGCAAAGGTGGTATCGGTGCTGTCGCACCTAATCTTGGTAATAGTGTGACTACAAAGTTAAGTAAGGATGATTTTGTTAAAATTGTTACCGACGGTAAATCCGGTACATTGATGCGTCCTAATAAAACTAATAAACGTGTCATGGACAACATGGATAATCTTTATGCTTATCTTGTTGCGCGTGGTGATGATGTGCTTGGCCCGGAAAATTTGATTAAATTTCCATTTGGTAAAAGCGAATAAAAAAGTTTGTTCTGATTATTTCAAAGGGACAGACTTAAGTCTGTCCCGATTATAAATCTAACAAGCTTGTCATCGTTCGTTGTAACTCGTTTGTAGATACTGGCTTATGTAAAAGCAAGGCATCGCTGGTTTGTGCCTCGCGCAATCTATCCGCTGCAGTATCGCCGGTAATAATGATTGCGGGTAAGTCAGTATCAATTGCTTCACGTAATAATGTAATTGCTTCCCGCCCGGTTTTTTCTTCGCGTAAACGATAATCTACGATCAATAAATCCGGCGTTTTACCTTTGGTTAAAGCCAAAGCTTCATCTGCTGATTCGGCAGTCAAACAATCACAGCCCCAGGATAAAAGTAACTCTCGCATCGCCAGCCGTACACTTTCATCATCATCAATAACCAGAATGCATTTCCCGTCAAAACGTGAAGTAACCCGGTTTTTGGGTATGTCTTCAACCACTGAAATCTCTGCTTCGGGTAGAAACAATCGAAATACCGAACCTGAGTCGGTTTTAGAATTTAGTGATAACTTCACTTCCATCGTATCAGCTAAACCTTTTGCAATCGCCAAGCCCAAACCAAATCCTTTTTGTCGGTCACGTTCGGGATTACCGATTTGATGAAATTCACGGAAAATATTTTCTTGTTCTACTTCCGGTATACCGATACCGGTATCCCAGATTTCAACAATGAGTGTTCGGTTACTTCTTGCACGACAGCCGATCAACACACCACCGGTTTCGGTATAACGAATTGCATTAGTGATCAGGTTACGCAGGATCAATTCAACCAAGGCCATATCGGCATAAGCTGCAACCGTTGTTTCTCGAGCACGATAGATAATATTCTTGGCGTCTGCACTGGCACCCAGCTCCTGTTCAAGTTTGTTAAATACAGTTTGTAAACGAAACGCACGTGAACGTGGCTTAATAACGCCAGCATCCAGTTTGGAAAAATCGAGCAGCGTATTTAACATTTCTCGCGTCGCTTTCGATGCGGATTCAACATGAGCAATAACACTCTGTTGATAAGTATCCAGTTTGGTGCTACTTAATGTTTCGATAAATAAACCCATCGCATGCAAAGGTTGACGCAGGTCATGACTGGCAGAGGCAAGGAATACAGACTTGGCTTTATTCGCTTCTTCGGTCTCAGACATTGCATTGCGTAATTGATCTATCAGTTCCAGGTTTTTAAACCGTAATTCAATTGATTCTTTAAACGTCACTTCAAGGTTGCGCGCAAAAATAGTTAAGACAATGGTATACAAAATAATGGCAAGTCCCATCCCGATATAAACAGCCCCCCCTAATAATAAAATTCCCAGAGAGACGGCGGGTAAACTGGTATAGAGGAAGGCAACAAATACGGGTAAACAAGGTGATTGCATGGTCAATGCACCGGCTGTGATACCGGCAGATAATCCAATAATCGTTACCATGACAGTAATGCTATTACCGTCAGAATAAACTAATGGCAATACTCCCCAGATGAGACCCAAAGAAAAGTATGAATATACTTGTGTAATGGCTTCTTTCCCAGGGATAGTCTCCTTGCTTTTTACTTGCCAGTATCTGAAGAGGATAATTAAACAAGCAATGGCGCTCGCTGCAAGCCAATAAAAAATCCCCTTAGCTTCGGAGACAAAAGACAGCACCACCGTAGCAATTAATGTCGTCAAAAAATAACCCACAATACCAGTGACATAATTTTTATAAATCAGCGCAACTTGTTCCCGCAGAATTCGTTCTTCACGAAAGCGCGGCAATAGTCTCATGGTTTAATGCCCCTTAACTCAAACGAATCAGTTTTTGTTTTTGTGCAACTAACATAGCTTCAGAACGGCTAGAGACTTCCAGGATAGATAAAATAGCAGAGACATGAACACGCACGGTATTTTCAGACAAGTCCAGCTCACGCGCAATTATTTTATTCGGTTTGCCTTCGCAAAGCAGACTGAGAACTTGTAATTGGCGTGCAGTTAACTCTTCCGGTTGTTTGTTATTGTTGGACTGGCCGAGATTCTTGTTCTCAGGAAAACATTGCTTACCTTTCAAAACCGAAGAAATGGCTTTGATAATCATTTCTGCTGAAGATGATTTTTCTAAAAAACCTTCTGCGCCGGATTCTAAAGCATTTCGCATATCCCCCGTATCATGGCTAGCCGAAAGCATAATGATCGGTGTGTTGCTAAAGTTTTCTTTTAATACCTTGAGCCCGTTCAGACCATTCAAGCCCGGCATCTGAATATCTGACAAGATTAAATCAATTTTAGATTGACTATGCTCCAACGCTTCCATAATTGAACCCGCTTCGAGAACAGACGCTATGCTTTCATCCTGCTTCAGGATCATATTCAACCCCGTACGAAACAGAGCGTGGTCATCGATGATCAAGATGCAAAAATTTCCCATGGGTTGATTCATTATACATTACTGCCAGGCCGTTGAAGATACCTTAACTATAGCAGGCAAATAAATTCAGGGAACTAGTCTAAATGGACTACATACAGAGACTAGTTGTGGATATAAACTCTTTGGTAAATTTTACATGGTGGTTAATAAAACCGCCATGACTCTTCATAAAAGAGAATATTTAAATGAATTTAAAAAAACCAACATTAAGTCTCTTATTATTTTTATTAGCGACAGCTTCGTTCATGGCTACTGCTGAAGATAAGACTGGCACAAAAACCAATATTATTTACAGCAGTGAAAAAGTGGGTGACTGGGGTTTAAGTTGTCAGAATCGACCAGAAAAGAAAAACCTATGTTCCATGTCGCAGAAGATTTTATCTAAAGACAATAATGAAATTCTGATGCACGTTTCTGTCAGTTATGCTTCTGGCATTGAGTCGCCGATTATTAATATCCGCTTGCCTTTAGGCATTAATCTACCCAAAGGCGTAGTGATAAAAGTGGGTGAAGAAAGCGTGAGTTATCCCTTTATCTATTGCGACAAGAATGCTTGCTACAGTGTGATTTCAGCAAATGAAGAGACCATCAATTTATTTTCCAGTAATGACGCAGGCACTATCTCCTTTAATGATTGGGTCTTCATCAAATCGAGTGGGTAGAGATCATCGGTTTACCCCTTCTGGATA
>CAYTIZ010000174.1:0-5214 GCA_964437885.1 uncultured Enterobacteriaceae bacterium | reverse complement strand
TGTTGGTTTTCAAAGCCCGAATGTTGAAGCAGCGCGACCACTGGTTTATGCCACCGCATTATTATTAGTGGTATTAATTATCATTTTAAACCTGACAGCCATACGAATTCGTAATAGCCTTAGGGAGAAATACCGTGCAGCAGAACAATCTTAATAAAATAGATGAATTTTCTGAGGAACACGCAGTGACTGAAGCAAATAAAACGACAACAACCCATGCAATCGATATGAGCAGTATTGTAAAGCCTGGCTTTGAAGCAAAAATGGCCGACGAAAAAGTGTGCATAGAAGTGAGTAACTTCAATTTGTTTTATGGTGAAAAACAGGCGTTGAAAAACATTAGTCTTACTATCCCTGAAAAAAAGGTAACGGCTTTTATTGGTCCAAGTGGTTGTGGTAAATCTACCTTATTGCGCTGTTTTAATCGGATGAATGATTTGATTGATAGTGTAAGGATAGAAGGTGATATCACGCTCGAAGGAAAAGATATTTTTGATAAAAATGTCAATGTAGCGGATTTGCGTCGTCGTGTTGGCATGGTATTTCAAAAGCCAAACCCATTTCCAAAATCTATTTATGAAAACGTGGCATATGGTTTACGCATTCAAGGCATTAAAGATCGACGCACCATTGATATGGTGGTTGAAAAATCATTAAGAAGCGCTGCTCTTTGGGATGAAGTGAAAGATCGTCTTGATGATATTGCCATGGGTTTGTCAGGTGGGCAACAACAACGACTTGTGATTGCACGTGCGATTGCTATCGAACCGGAAGTCATGCTTTTAGATGAACCTGCTTCAGCGTTGGATCCGATATCTACATTAAAAATTGAAGAATTGATTTATGAATTAAAGGATAAATTTACTATTGTTATTGTTACACACAATATGCAACAAGCTGCGCGCGTATCGGACTATACTGCTTATCTGTACATGGGGGAGATGGTTGAGTTTAATGACACGAGTACCTTGTTTACTAATCCTAATGAAAAGATGACAGAGGATTATATTACCGGGCGTTACGGCTAATTAAGTTTATTGGAGAACAGCAAATGAGTTACGGTGCAGCTAATCAACATATTTCAAAACAGTTTGATGATGAACTGGAAAATATTCGTACAAAAGTTCTCGCTATGGGAGGGCTTATTGAACAACAGCTTAATAATGCGCTTAAGTCATTAATTGATGGTGACATGGATCTTGCCTCTGCCGTGATTGAAACAGAAATTCAGGTTAATACCTATGATGTGACTATTGATCAAGAGTGCACCAAGATTCTAGCACGGCGACAACCGACTGCAAGTGATTTACGTTTGGTAATGGCGATAACCAAAACGATTACTGATTTAGAGCGTATCGGCGATGAAGCAGAGAAAATTGCCAAGATGGCACTTGCGTTGACAGAAAAACAAGGGCCTAAATCTTATTACGTCGGTATTAGTGCTATGGGTAACCTAGTTAGCCATATGTTGCATGATTCTCTTGATGCATTTGCGCGCATGGATTCAAAAAGTGCGCTTAATGTGGCCGGTAAAGAACCAGAATCGGACGATCAATATGGCGCAATCCTGAGACAATTAATCACCTATATGATGGAAGATGCAAGAAATATTAGTGCTGCACTGGATGCAGTTTGGACGGCAAGGGCATTAGAACGTATTGGTGATCATGCGCGTAATATTTGTGAGAATATTATCTACCTTGTTGAAGGTAAAGATGTACGCCACATTAGTATTGAACAAATGGAAAAGATACTTTTAGATCATGAGTAATTAAAACATCCATTTCATTAGAATGTCATAGTATTGTCATTGCCTCTTCACTTAGATGGTTAAAACTGTAAATCTCAAATTAACTGAGGTAAACAGTTATGGAAAAAGAAGCCACTGTTACAGGTTTTTTGTCAATATCTGAGCTCTATTTTAAAATGACGGGACAGACAGAGAACGTCGTATCAGATGATGAAATCAAATTATTAATCTCCAGTGTTAATAATAGTAATTTATCAATGTTGTTTATGAACCAAGAGATCTCTGATTAAGTCTGGGCGAGTATTAGCGTTATTTGTACTCAATATATCTCTATTTGGTTAACTATTATCCAAATATTGTTTTTAATATATAGAAAAAGATGATGGCCAGTATGGCGCCGGCAGGCAAGGTAATAATCCACGACATAAATATCGAACTTATCATGCGCAGATTTAAGGCCGAAATACCTCGGGCAAAGCCAACGCCTAATACCGCACCGACGAGTGTATGCGTGGTAGATATAGGCAGCCCCGTACCAGAAGCAATGACAACCGTTGTAGATGCAGCAAGATTACAACAGAAACCACTGCTAGGTGTTAGATCGGTAATTCCTGAACCTACGGTTGCGATAACCTTGTGACCATACATTATCAATCCTGACACAATACCTATTGCGCCAAGTAGTAATATCCAGATCGGCATGGTCGATTCTTGGCCAATCATGCCATCATTTGTAACAATACTGACAATGGCAGCAACGGGACCGATAGCATTGGCAACATCATTTGAACCGTGTGCAAATGCCATAGCGCAGGCAGTGAAGATCATTAACACACCAAATACCAGCTCAACATCATGGAAGTGGTATGCGGTGTTTCTTTCTTTTTTTAATGAGATTTTTCGAATCAGGAATGTGCCGATAAATGCACATAGAATACCTATGATGATACTGGCTCCATAACTCTCAAGCGTAGTTAACTCCAGGCCAACATGCTTTAAGCCTTTGAACATCGTTACTAGAGAGATCATTGCTCCAGTCAGAAAAATATAAAACGGGACATAACGTTTTGCATTCATCATAGGATCGGCAGTATCGAGGATCAGTTTTTGTACACTACGGAACAGGGCATAAGCCAATGCTCCAGCAATTACAGGTGAAACAACCCAGCTTGCAGCGATTGTTCCTACTTTGCCCCATTTAACAGCTTCTACACCAATCCCCACAGCAGCGAAACCGACAATTGCACCCACAATAGAATGAGTGGTCGATACAGGTAATCCATATTGTGTAGCAACTAATAGCCATATACCTGCAGCCAGTAAGGCGGCAAGCATGCCGTAGACTAATAATTCGGGTGAGCCAGAAAGTAGCTCGGCATCGATAATACCTTTGCGTATGGTCGCTGTGACTTGACCGCCGGCAAGAAAGGCACCCGCAAATTCAAAGATAGCAGCGATGATAACCGCATTTCTAAGTGTGAGAGCCTTGGAACCCACTGATGTTGCCATTGCATTTGCAACGTCATTTGCGCCTATACCCCAAGCCATGAATAGGCCAAAGCAGCCCGCCAATATGAGAAATATTGTTGAATGATCCATAGGAATATTTATTTAATTATTATTTTGCTAGCATTAACTGTAAACGGTTGCCTGTGCTTTGTGCTGTATCAGCAAGATCACCCGTCCACTCAATTATTTTATAGATAAACATAACATCGATAGGTGATAATTCCTGTTCAACCTTATAGAGTCCTGCTCGTAAGGTGACCTGAATTTCATCAGTCTCATCTTCAATAGTATGTAATTCTTCAATCATCTTTTTAACACGAATAGCTTCATCGCCGCGGTAACGACTAATTCGTCTAATTCGTTTATTGCAACTTGTGCCTGCCGAGTTGCATCGATACAGCGTTTAAGAAATTCCATATAGGCACTACTAATGGAATCTGGTAGTGACATTTTTCGACCCAGTGTTAATCCAGAAATATCCTTGGCCTTATTTGCGATATGGTCTTGTAGATCCAGGACTTCCAGTACATCTCGGCGATCAATAGGCATGAACAGGCTGGAAGGGATACTCATGCGCAATTCATTTTTTATTTCATCCGCTTCATGTTCAAGCTGAACTAGTTTTGCCTGAATCTCAGCTGCCTGATCCCAGTCATTACTTAGCACAAACTCAAAATAAGGAATTAATTCTTCAACACACAAAACAACCTTATCAATGTGTTTCTGTAAGGGAGTCACTGGTGAACTGCCAAATATGCGGGAAAAATAGTTGGATTGAGTCATTAATAGTGCATCCTGATTTTTTTACAAATATTCATCTATATGTATTAACAAATACAGAGCCTTTCATGAAGATCTAAAATAAAATAGCTAATGTAATAATACATAATTGTATGCTTTAAACAGTCTTTTTGTATAGTCTGGATTTTACTGCATCAAACTATTTGAGTTTAATTCATTATTTTCTTGTATAACTAGGGAACCTCTGATCAAGTTAGATACTCTTGATATATATAGAATGCGATGTTAAGGCATCTGACACAAAAATAAGGTTTTCCATGGACAAGTTAAATTTAAAATTACCTGAATTTTATTTCAATCGAGAATTGAGTCTATTAGAGTTCAATCGTCGTGTTTTTGAGCAGGCCAAGGATGAGAACCATCCTCTATTGGAACGATTACGTTTTATTTGTATCGCCAGTACCAATCTGGATGAGTTTTTTGAAATTCGTGTTGCTGGTTTAAATCAACAAGTTAAATATGGTTCGGTGCAGACAGGTGAAGATAATTTGGCGCCTGTTGAAGTTTTGAAAAAAATAAGCGAGGTAGCACACGAACTTGTGGAAGAGCAATATAAGGCGCTGAATGATGTCATTATTCCAGAACTGGCCAAAGAAAAAATTCGTATCTTGCGTCGTGCTCAATGGAAACCAAAATTAGTACGTTGGGTTAAACGTTATTTTAACCGTGAATTGATTCCCATCCTGAGTCCAATAGGTCTGGATCCATCTCACCCCTTTCCGCGAGTATTAAACAAGAACTTGTATTTTATAATCACACTGGAAGGTAAGGATGCTTTTGGTAGAGAAGGTGGTTTCGCTATCGTGCAAGCACCTCGATCTTTACCACGCGTGATAGAAGTGCCAAAAGAAATTTCAAGCAGAACACATGATTTTATTTTATTGTCTTCAGTGATTCATGCTCATGTGGGTGAGTTGTTCCCGGGCATGAAAGTAAAAGGTTGCTATCAGTTTCGGGTGACACGAAATAGCGATCTGTTTGTTGATGATGAAGAAGTTGAAGATCTGCTGCGAGCATTGGAAGGTGAGTTGCCATCACGACGTTACAATGATGCTGTTCGCCTGGAAGTGGCAGATAATTGTCCGGAAGATATCAGTAATTTTTTGCTTGGCCAGTTCAAAATATCTGAAGATGCGTTATATAAAGTGAATGGC
>CAYTIZ010000173.1:0-5243 GCA_964437885.1 uncultured Enterobacteriaceae bacterium | reverse complement strand
TAGCTCACTACGCTGTAAGCGTGGAGTAGCTGGTTCGTATGAAGTAAAACTCATAGTTATTCCTCTAGTGGTTTGGTGAAGTGAAGTCCGGCAAGTTGTAAGGCACGCATGTCCTCTTGTTCGGCACCCATTGCATTCTGGATTCGGCGAGGCACATTTGTCGGGCCAGATATAAACAAAAAGTTACGTCCGGGCATGGTAAACACTCCAGATTAAATTAAAAAAAGTAAACTGTTTGATATTAAATCGAGATAAAGATAAAACGTATTTCCGTATTTCTTCTTCTTAGTGCTGAAGCTATAACGCTCTTGTAATCGATACAGAGCGATATTTTATTATAATTATATTTTGTGCAGTGCAATATTTTTTTATGCGTGAGCGCAATAAAGACCCTCTATAACCATAGTGTACCTAAAAAAAGGGTGATACCCAAGTTGCTTCAAGATACAAGCATTAGACGAAATTTAAAACCTACCCAAGGGAAGTTCAGACGAATAGTCTGTGTGTCTACCTTTTACACACAAGGAGTCATCACTAAATTTAAGCTGATAAGGCGTGATCTAAGGCTACAATCAAATCTGAAACATCTTCAAGACCTATTGATAGCCTCACTAACCCTGGCTTGATACCCACTTCCTGGCGTTGCTCATCCGTCAATTTGTGATGTGTCGTCGTTGCCGGATGGGTAATCGTACTCTTGGTATCACCCAGATTAGCCGTAATTGAAAAAATGTTAATTGAATCAATCAATTTCCAAGCCTGTTCTTTGCCGCCTTGTACTTCAAAACTGACAATGCCACCAGAACCCGATTGCTGCCTCTGCGCCAACTCATATTGTGGATGGCTTTTTAGACCGGGATAATATACTTTTTCAACGAATTCCTGACTGTCCAACCACTCAGCAATCTGTTGTGCGGCATGACAATGCGCCTGCATACGTATTGATAAGGTTTCCAATCCCTTCAGAAATACCCAGGCATTAAACGGACTCATAGTCGTGCCACAGGTACGGAGAAAACCATAGATATCTTCCCCTAATAAAGACTCACTACCAACAATAGCACCGCCAATACAGCGCCCTTGCCCATCCAGATACTTCGTGGCGGAATGAATCACAATGTCCGCACCCAATTTTAATGGTAATTGTAAACTTGGTGTACAAAAACAATTATCAACTATCAATAACAACTCACTACTGTGCGCGATATCAGACAGTTTTTTGATATCTGCGATATGTGTTAGCGGATTTGATGGTGTTTCCAGAAAAAGTAATTTTGTATCGCTGGTAATCGCACCCTGCCACGCCTCATAATCTGTTAAATCAACAAAGGTCGTCGTTATTCCATACTTCGGCAATATATTTGAGAGCATATTCACCGTCGTACCAAAAATACTTTTCGATGAAACAATATGATCACCCGCTTTGAGTAAGCCCAGAAACGTACTCAGAATAGCGCTCATGCCTGATGAGGTGCCGATACAGCGTTCGCCCTGCTCTAATGCAGCTAAACGCTGTTCAAATATTCTAACCGTGGGATTGGTAAAACGCGAGTAAATATTCCCTGGGCTATCTCCGGCAAAACGAGCTGCTGCTTCTGCTGCATTTGCAAAAACAAAACTCGATGTAGGGAAAATCGGTTCACTGTGTTCACCTTCAGGACTTCTGATTTGACCAGCACGTACGGCCAGAGTGTTGATCCCGAGCGATTGTTTATTTTTTTCAGACATTTTGGCATCCTCATTAATAATGACTACAACTTTTAAGAGTCAGCCCAACGATATAGATACTGAGTGAAAGCAGGTTGTCTCTTTAGCGGTATTTTTAGTGCGCCCGCAAGCTGATTTCAAATCGGCGCATTACAATAGGAAAATAGAGAATATATTGACCTATGTCAAATAGATAAAGCCACTTTTCTACATACTGATTTAGCATATCAACTCAATAACTAGTAATATCTAATTGTAAAAATTCAAAAAAAGAGGCTCATATTTTGGCTAAAGCTAAAAAAGCACCTGCGGGCGGCAAAACAATCACAATCAAAAATGGGGTATTAAATGTCCCCGATAAACCAGTCATTCCTTTTATTGAAGGTGATGGCATTGGCCCGGATGTGTGGCAAGCCTCATATCGAGTCATTGATGCTGCAGTGAACAAAGCCTACGAAGGTAAAAAAGAAATAAAGTGGCTAGAAGTCTATGCCGGTGAAAAAGCCAATAAACTTACGGGAAACTGGCTGCCTGATGAAACTATTGATACATGCCGTGAATTTCTTGTCGCTATTAAAGGCCCATTGACGACACCTATCGGTGGCGGCATTCGCTCACTGAATGTGGCATTAAGACAAATACTTGATCTCTATGTTTGTTTAAGACCGGTACGCTGGTTTGAAGGCGTCCCTTCTCCCATCAAGCATCCCGAACTGGTCGATATGGTTATATTTCGTGAAAACACGGAAGATATTTACGCCGGTATAGAATTCGAACAAGGCAGTGAAGAAAACAAACGTTTTCTTGAAATGTTTAAAAAATCATTTCCAAATTATTTCCAAAAGATACGCTTCCCTGATACTTCTGGCATTGGCATCAAACCCATCTCACAGGAAGGCACGCAACGACTGGTACGCGCTGCAATTAAATTTGCCATTAACCATAATCGTAAAAGCGTTACCTTTGTCCACAAAGGTAACATTATGAAATTTACCGAGGGCGCATTTCGTAACTGGGGTTATGAACTGGCTGAAATGGAGTTTAAAGATCAAACTTATAGTTGGGATATCTGGGAACGTACGCGTGCGCAAAAAGGCATGCAAGCAGCGCAGGATGAAATGGCTCAAGCCGAAAAAGAGGGCAAAGTTTTAATTAAAGATGCTATTGCTGATATTACCTTACAACAAATTCTCACCCGACCTACTGATTTTGATGTCATCGCAACAATGAATCTAAATGGTGATTACTTGTCTGATGCATTGGCAGCACAGGTAGGCGGGATTGGAATTGCACCCGGTGGCAATATTAATTACGACACCGGACACGCGATTTTTGAAGCAACACATGGTACAGCACCTAAATATGCCAATCAGGATAAAGTTAATCCAGGTTCATTATTACTTTCAGGTGAAATGATGCTGCGCTATCTGGGCTGGACTGAAGCTGCTGACTTGATCATCCAATCCATGAACAAAACAATTGCTGATAAGACGGTCACTTATGATTTTGCCCGGCTGATGGATGGCGCAAAAGAAATTAAATGTAGTGAATTTGCAGATGCATTAATTTCTAATCTTTAAATGTTATAAATAAACTATTACGACTATGTCAGATAGAGATCTGATTGCAGAATGTTCACAGATTATCTACGACGGATTTATTCGTTATAACAATTATTTTCATCGCATGACGCGACGTGCCCGTACACGTTTTGAACAACGTGACTGGAAAGGGCATCAACAGGATATCGTTGACCGTGTTGACCTCTATGAAAAATCAGTACGACGAATTGTTCTTGTACTCCGAAACACATTGGATGACCGTGTAAAGGATGAAAAACTTTGGCATGACATAATAAATTACTTCTCAGATCGTCTAAATGAAGTTCCTGACAATGACTTTATAAAAACTTTTTTCAACTCAATAACTCGTCGTATTTTCGGGACTGAAGGCGTCGATCCAGAAATAGAATTTATTTCTTCAGGGCCTTCCGATGACTTGCGTCTGATCATGTCTCTCAATATTCGACATTACCCTTATTGGGTTTCCCTGAAAAAAATATTCGAGACTATCCTGAATGATTTTTCATTCCGCGTGCCTTATGACGACATAGATCGTAATGCACGACGTATTGCCCGAGTTATTAAATCTCATTCAAAAGAGAACTTTAAAGAGGATGTCGAATACCTTCGTTTTGAATTTATAGACACATTATTTTATCAGGCTGCAAGAGCATATCTGGTTGGAAAATTAATCCTGAGTGATGGTGAAGCACCTATTGTCATTGCCTTTAAAAATGAGTGCAATGGTATCAGTGTTGACGCTGTCTTTCTTGATGAGAAAGAAATCAGCCTGATATTTGGATACACACGCTCCTACTATTTTGCCGATCCAAATTCAGTGATAGGCGCTGTCCATTTTCTCAAATCAATGCTGCCTAAAAAACCTATCGATGAATTGTATACTGTGTTAGGTCGGTTACGTCAGGGAAAGACTGAGCGCCATCGAATATTTACTGAGCACCTTAGCAACACCAAAGATAAGTTTGTTCATGCAGATGGTGATTTGGGTCTTGTTATGATTGTATTTACATTGCCTTCTTACAATCTGGTATTCAAAGTAATCAGAGATAAGTTTGGTTACCCGAAAACAGTTTCAAGAAAAGAAGTTATTGGAAAATATAAACTGGTATCCAAACATGATCGCGCGGGAAGACTAATTGATACACAAGAGTTTCTTAATCTGGAATTTCCGGTTAATCGTTTTTCAAAAGAACTCTTAAATGAGTTGCTTGATGAGGCTACAGAAAGTGTACGCAGAGAAGGCAATAAACTTATATTAAAACATGCGTATGTTGAAAGACGTGTACGTCCATTAAATTTATACATCAATGAATACTCTTATGAAGAAGCACTTTCTGCTATTATTGATTATGGTCAGACTATTAAAGATCTGGCCAAAACGAATATTTTTTGTGGCGATTTATTACTAAAGAATTTTGGAGTAACTCAGCACAACCGGGTTATATTTTATGATTATGATGAAGTCGCTTTAGTAACCGATTGCAACTTTAGAGACATTCCCGAGGCAAGTGACTTTGAAGATGAAATGCTGGCTGACACCTGGTATTACGTTGGAGAAAACGATATTTTTCCAGAAGAATTTATTCGTTTCCTTTCAATGAATGAGCAGTTAAAAACAGAATTCATGAAATACCATAAAGATTTATTGACTGCCGAATATTGGCGGGGAATACAACAACAACATGCAAAAGGAGAAGTTTCATTGGTTGTTCCTTACACATCAGCAATATCAAAACTGAAAGCATTAAAATAATTATTAATCAGTTCGTGAGCTTATCGAAAGGGATCCCGTTTTCATCAAGTAATTTTTTAAATATTTCATTTTGTGTTTCAGTCTTACTACATTCTAAAAATATTCGATAAACATAAACTGAAATAACAAATATGAAACAGGCGTAAGCAAGAACAAAACCTCCAAGAAAGGAATCCAATATATCACCCTTTGAAATCAAC
>CAYTIZ010000172.1:4132-5318 GCA_964437885.1 uncultured Enterobacteriaceae bacterium | reverse complement strand
CGGCAAAAAATGTTGGTTTAATCGAACCGGATAAAAAGGTCGACTCAATTTGTCCTTACTGTGGTGTCGGTTGTTTACTGACCTTCAACGTAAAAAACAATCATATTCAATATGTGGATGGGCGAGATGGTCCAGCTAACAATAGTCGTTTATGCGTAAAAGGTCGCTATGGTTTCGATTACATACACCATCCTGATCGCCTGACAAAACCAATGATCCGACGTGAAGGCATAGAAAAGACACCGGCTTTGGTCGATCCTTTGGAAATGCATAAGTATTTCCGTGAAACAAGCTGGGAAGAAGCACTAGATTTTGCCGCTGAAGGTTTAAATAAGATTAAGAATGACAAAGGGTCACAAGCACTGGCTGGATTTGGTTGTGCAAAAGGCAGTAATGAAGAAGCTTACTTAGTACAAAAACTGGTTAGAACTGCATTTGGAACAAACAACGTTGATCATTGCACAAGACTATGTCACGCGTCATCCGTTGTTGCATTATTAGAAACAATTGGATCAGGTGCTGTTTCAAATCAAGTGGCTGATGGTGCTTTTGCTGAGGTTATTATCGTCATTGGCTCTCGTCCTAATGATAATCATCCAGTAGCAGCCACTTTCATAAAAAATGCGACCGAACGTGGTAGTAAGCTTATTATGATTGAACCTTATAGATCGGACATGTCATTACATGCAGAACATTTTTTACAATTACGTCCAGGCACGGATGTACTTCTACTAAATGCAATGATGCATGTCATCATCGATGAAAATCTACATGATCAAGATTTTATTAATGAACATACTGATGGCTTTGATGCTATAGCTGAGAATGTAAAGAACTATACTCCAGAAAAAGTTGGCCCTGTATGTTGCATCCCACCTGAAATAATAAAAACGGTTGCAAGACTGTATGCAACATCCGAAACAGCGATTATTTTCTGGGGCATGGGAATTTCCCAACATGTACATGGAACAGATAACGCACGTTGCTTGATTGCTCTTGCATTAATGACGGGGCAAATAGGCCGAACCAGTACCGGACTTCACCCCCTACGTGGACAAAACAATGTTCAAGGTGCTTCTGATGTCGGACTAATCCCAATGGTTTACCCTGACTATCAACCTGTAGCAAATCCAGTAATCAGGAAAAAATTTGAAGAACTGTGGGGACAAGAACTTGATCCAAACCC
>CAYTIZ010000172.1:0-4122 GCA_964437885.1 uncultured Enterobacteriaceae bacterium | reverse complement strand
ACGGTAGTCGAAATAATACATGCCATCCATGCTGACGAGATTAACGGTCTCTATATCATGGGAGAAAACCCGGCTATGTCCGATCCGAACCTCAATCATGCTAGAGAAGCATTATCAATGCTTGAGCATCTTGTTGTTCAGGACATCTTTTTTACTGAAACCTGTGGTTATGCTGATGTGATTTTTCCAGCATCTGCATTTGCTGAAAAAGATGGTACGTTTACTAATACAGACCGTCGCGTACAACTAGGAAGACAAGCCCTTGATCCGCCTGGTGAAGCTAAACAGGACTTATGGATTATTCAGGAAATAGCAAATCGTATGGGTCTAAATTGGAATTACCAAAAACCACAAGATGTTTTTGAAGAAATACGAAAAGCCGTCCCGAGTATGGCGGGTATCACATGGGAACGTCTGGAAGAAGTTGATTCACTGACATATCCATTACTTAAAGAAGGTGACCCTGGTGAACCTATTATTTTTAAAGATGGCATATTTCCGACAGATGATGGCAAGGGACGTTTTGTAGCAGCTGAATACACTGGGCCGGCCGAATTACCTAATGATGAATATCCTGTTGTCTTTATAACGGGACGACAACTTGAACACTGGCACACTGGCACAATGACTAGACATTCCCGTGTATTAGATTCACTAGAACCTGGTCCATGCATTATTATAAATCCAGCGGATCTTCGCTCATATGGTCTTAAATCAGGTGATATTCTCGTCGTTGAATCTCGTAGAGGTATACTTGCAGCGACAACCCGAGCTGACGAAGGCATGCAAAAAGGCGTTGTTATGATGCCGTTTACATTTAATGAAGCAGCGGCAAACCTAATAACAAATGAAGCGTTAGACCCCTCTGCTAAAATTCCGGAATTTAAGTATTGCGCAGTGAAATTAAGAAAAGGAACGCGAGCAAACGATAAAATCAGTCGCAAGAAAATAGAAGTTACTTCTTAAACATAATAAATGAGTATTAATGATTAAGACTCATTTATTTTCACATCCATTAATGTAAGTGTTTCTAATATAAGCGGCTCAACAGCCTCTGGATTAGTATCCGGAATAATCGTAGTGATTTTATACAGCTCACCTGGAATATCATCTGAAAAGATAAATTCATAATATTTCTCGGCAAACTTTTCAAAATCACGACGACGCGGATCTTTTATAAAGGGTGAAAAAAATATTTTTTCACCTTGATATTCTTTCCCGTTAAAACTAAAAGTTATCGGCTCAATTACGGCATCTTTTCTTAATGAAACTTTGATTTGCTTGTGAAAATATCTCCAATGTCCTCCAGCAAGTCGGTTCATTTCATATACATCACCTTGCATAAAGATTCCTAACACAGGGTTACCGGTAATATGTGTAATATTATCAGCATTTACAGCCTGTTTTTTTTCTGCCGTAAAAAAATCCAGCATGGCATTCTTGCTGCCGTCTTCGTTTAATTCCAGTATTTTCAGGTAGACCGAATCACTAAAACCTTCTTCATATGTTCCCGACTTGACGAATTCATAATATAAACTGACTGGTTTTTCTATATTTGCCAGGTGGTCAGTAAGCCATAATTTTATTTCAGCATCATTGAATTTAAAATCTTCTGGAATCTCGTCCACTTCACCATAGCGACCAATACTTGAATCTATTTCTTCCTGCGTTAAAAGAGTACGGCCTTTTATTGGCGCAATACCCTGGCCTGATTCTTCAGCTAACACATTGACACTCATTAAAACCAATGTACTAGCTACAATCATTAAATTTACAACAGATTTCATATATTTATCTCAACTATTTGACTAATGGAATATTATAGTCAGTTAATATTTTTTCGATTTCTACTTTATTTTCTTTAATTAAATTATTAATCTTTTCTTTCCATTCTTTTTCACCGTATCTCACCGCCATGGAATTACTGTACGAAAATTTCATTTGACGGTTTTTCTTTACATCATCTTTTAATGGTAATAAAACCAGCTCAGCCTTATCCTTATATACCTCAGCGTAGTAACCCGCTGTTGGCCCCCAGATAATAGCCACATCTATTTTACCATTAACAATATCCTTAATAAGAGTATGACCAGGATTAACTTTTGGATCACCAGGTTGCCCTTGATACGGTGTTATATATCCCATTAAATTCTGATAAAAAAACCATAGTTGGGCTGGATCACCACGATCAGAAAGTCCAATTTCTATATCATCCAACTGCTTCTCTTTTATAACCTTGGCCAACATATCTGGCTCTGTAACATCATCCAGCTTTCTACCTTTAGCAAAGACTAATACATAAGTAGTACGATAATAAGGCTCCGTAGTTGCAGCTAATTCGAAACTAGACGGCACATTAATTACCAGATCACATTTATAACCTTCACGTTCTTCAGATTCAGCACGAAGTGTATTTCTGATAAAGCCCATTCGCTGCGGAAAGAATTCGTATTTGAGTTTTAAACCCAGTTTCTTAGCTAGTAATTCTGCAATTTTATTTTCGTAGCCTTCTCCCTTTTTATTTGAAAAAGGCAACATATAGGGATCTGCACATACCTTAAGATATTCAACATCAGGCAGAACTTCTTCAGCAGAAACTGATTGGTATAATAGTGTGGATAATAAAATTGCGATTATTTTTTTCATAAGAATAAAGTAGTCCGCTTATTAATTAAGCGGACTATCCAAGGTTGATTTGATGATGTAACACAAAAAACTTACTTTGTTGGTTTTAGTTTATTGATTTTACCAAGCAGGCGACGAAATGGGCCTTCCAGCGTATCCATAGCTTTTTTCTTATAGGCAGCAATATCATCGGCACTAACATCGCCAACAACAATAACACCCACCATGCCAAAACCAATATGAGGCTGACAAACATAAGAATAAATCCCAGGTTTATCCAAAGCAGGTGCAATATTTTCACCCAATTTACCAGCCCAAGGTGTGGCTCCTTCCGGTATCAGACCTTCTACAGACACAGAGTTATGAGAAACCATTTTTGAAAAATGTACTTTATCACCTTCAGCGACATAGAGAGTAGCTGGTTTAAATGCGCGTGGCCCTGCTTCAATCGTATGTTCTGCTGCAGTCGCAAGGTTTGGCAACATAAATGCCAAACTAGCAATACATGTCATCAATAATTTTCTAATTGTCATTTTAATCATCTCCAAATATTTTCATGTCATTATTATTATTATTATTCAATTTTAAAAAAAGCGGAATTAAAAAATATCTTCCATACAATTGACATTCCAGCTTTCATATTTATGTATTTATTAAGTCTAATTCTGTTTACTTCATCAGAATTAAACTTCTGAATTTAAGACTTCGTAATCTACAGCAAGTTCTTTTAAATGACTAATTTATTTAGGGAACTTTTTCCTATTTTATATACAGGTTGTACATCGTTGCTTTGGACTTCTCGAGCCCTGTTCCAACTACCTATACGTCCTGCAATCGTGCTCTCTCACTACATATTGTAAGTACATCCATACATTCGTCGCTCTTGCATGTACGCCCGCGACATACCGTACATCCTGTACATAAAAAAATCCCCGACACCTAGGTGTCGGGGACATTTTAACAAACTTACGTCTGTTTTAGTGCTTAAGGTAGGCTAAACACCATCAAAATTCCCGCATTACGCGAAGAATTAAGTAGTTTACGATAACCACCAACAGCACCCAGAGCAGCTCCAGGTGGAGCATCAGACAAGCCCGCTATAGCGACAACTGCGCCAGCCCAACCGCCGATACCTGAAAGGACACCAACGTATTGCTTACCTTTATGTGCCCAAGAGTTGAAGTTGCCGATAATGCCAGAAGGCGCTTTGAATTTCCAAAGCAACTTACCCGTTTTAGCATCAACTGCTTTAGCATAAGCGTCCAGTGTTCCGTAGAACACAACGTCGCCAGCTGTCGTCAACACACCAGACCATACAGACCATTGCTCAACAATGTTCCATACGATTTTACCAGTACCCGCATCCCATGCAATGAAGTTACCCATGTTGTCCTTAGCAGCGTTATTGTTAGGACAATCTGGGCATACAGCGCCAGCAGGATACATCGTCAGGTTGGCATTAACATAAGCCGCACCTGAAGTGTACTGGTTACCACC
>CAYTIZ010000171.1:0-5350 GCA_964437885.1 uncultured Enterobacteriaceae bacterium | reverse complement strand
CTCGCGGGTAACATCAAATTGTTTGCCCACTTCTTCAAGTGTATGGTCGGTATTCATATCAATACCAAAACGCATCCTTAATACCTTTGCCTCACGCGGCGTCAGTCCTTCCAGAGCATCTCGTGTTGTACGACGTAAGCCTTCAAACCCGGCTGAGTCACCAGGTGCTTGTATATTTGCATCTTCAATGAAGTCACCTAGATGCGAGTCTTCATCATCACCAATCGGTGTTTCCATCGATATAGGTTCTTTTGCAATCTTAAGAACTTTGCGAACTTTTTCTTCTGGCATTTCCATGCGTTCTGCCAACTCTTCAGGAGTAGGCTCACGTCCCATTTCCTGTAAAACCTGTCTGGAAATACGATTAAGCTTATTAATCGTTTCGATCATGTGTACCGGAATACGAATGGTACGAGCCTGATCAGCTATTGATCGTGTAATCGCCTGGCGAATCCACCATGTTGCATAAGTAGAAAATTTGTAGCCGCGACGATATTCAAACTTATCAACTGCTTTCATTAAACCGATATTACCTTCCTGAATTAGATCAAGAAAAAGTAAACCGCGGTTAGTATATTTTTTCGCAATAGAAATAACGAGTCTAAGGTTTGCCTCAACCATTTCCTTCTTAGCCCTGCGTGCTTTTGCTTCACCAATAGAAATAGTGCGGTTAATTTCTTTAATTTCAGTAATGTCTAGTAATGCATCTTCAAAAATAGTAGCTAATTTCCCCTGAACTTTAAGGATTTCCTCTTCTTTATCTTTAAGTTTTTCTGCAAAGGCAGGTTTCTTCTTAAGAACTTCCTTAAGCCATTTAAAATTGATTTCATTACCAGGAAAATCAGCAATGAATTCCTTGCGTGGCATTCTTGCTTCCTTAACACAAAGTTCCATGACGCGACGTTCAGTAAAACGGATGCGCGCAATCAAATCTCGCATATTATCGGTCAACAAAATGATAAATTTTGGAGCAAGCTTAAGCTGAAGAAACCACTGTGCAAGTTCTAATTCATGCACCTTTGTTTTATTGTCATTCTTTCCATAACGTTTAACTGCTTTAACGTACTTAATATGGAGTTTTTCAAGCTTTTCAACATGTTCCTTAAAGTCGTCAGCAACAAGAGGAACAACTTCTTCCTCTTCCTCGTCATCATCAGACTTCTCAACTTGAGTAGGATTGATAACTTGTATCCCTTCGTCTGGATAATATGAGGTGTCATTAAAACCGACAAAAGCATCCGTGAGTTTCATTTCTTCTTTTACAATCATATCGAATGCTTTTAGTACTGTGTTTATCGTTCCAGGATAACTTGCTAATGCACTCAATACTTGACCAATTCCTTCTTCAATACGCTTGGCGATTTTGATTTCACCTTTACGAGTCAGGAGATCAACAGTACCCATTTCACGCATATACATTCTGACGGGATCCGTAGTACGGCCAAATTCATTTTCCAGACTCGCTAAAGCAGCCGCAGCCTCTGCAGCCGCATCTTCATCAGGCGCATTCGTGTTATCTGTTATTTGTCCATCCAGATCAGGTGGAGATTCATACACGGTAATCCCCATGTCATTGATCATATTGACAATATCTTCAATCTGCTCTGGTTCTACGATGTCATTTGGGAGATGATCATTGACTTCGCCATAGGTCAGAAAACCTTGTTCTTTACCTTTGGCAATAAGCACTTTGAGTAGTGACTTATCTTCTCCAGTTGTTGGCTGTTCTTTTTGTTCTGCTTGTTCCATAAATTGTGGCTCGAAAATTGCTTTAAAATTATATAAAATAGTGCGGTTTAATAGCCTGTAACTACTTGATTAATATACAGACATTTGTCTGGGCTAAAACGATCAATTCTAACACATAGGACAGGAATTCGCTAGGTCGATCTATTTACTTTTGTCTCATAGATAGTTTTTTGCTTATAAAATCTTGTATTCTTTTTGAGTTTTCATCAGTCAGATCGTGAACACTATTAATGCTATCAAGAAAACTAAGATTATCTTTATTAGACTCAGAATCCATTAAGTTCAAAATACCTAAAAGCTCACTTCCCATAGCTTCGCTAGTATAGATCATGTGATCATCAGCATCGTATTTGGAATCAATCGGAGCTAGTTGAGTTAATCTATTTTTAATTTTCTCTTGGTCACGATACTTTTCTAAAATACCAGCATACGTCGTTTCAGGGTTATTTTGAATATAATCGACTATATCGATCAAAAATTTGATTCCTTTGAAGTCAATATTACAAAGCCTTTCACTTAATGAGTTTTCTAGAGCTATTTGAGGTTTTCTAAGTAAGAGTTTTATAGCTTTAGTTAGATGTTCTTTGTCTTCTTCTGTATGAACTTTTTTGTTTACCTGTTGATTGTAAGTGGGTTGGTTAGGTGTTGAACCTTTTTCTATCTGTTTTTGTAACTCAGTTTCAAGTTTTGTGAGAGGAACTTCGGTTATTTTGTTAAGTTTTGTAAGCAAGATTGATGTAAGTGCAGGTGCTTTGAGCATCAATTTACCTAAATAAGGTAGAGTGTTACTTACCATTGAGGCCTGACCCTCAGGGGTCTGGCAATTATTATCTAACTGTAAAGTATCAAAAAGGAATTGAGATAAAGGAATTAAATGCTTTTCGTTTGTAAAATCGTCTTTTCCTTTTGTGCGAACGTAACTATCGGGATCTTCGCCGTCAGGTAAAAACATGAAGCTAATTTGATAACCATCTTTTAAAATAGGCACTACGTTTTCTAATCCACGCCATGCGGCCTTTAAACCGGCCGCATCCCCATCAAAACAAAACACTAACTTATTTGTTAAGCGAAACAGTTTTTCTAAGTGCTCGGGTGTTGCGGCTGTTCCCAAGCTAGCAACAACATTACGTACACCAAATTGGGCTAATGCAATTACATCCATATAGCCTTCAACGATATATAGGCTATCGACATCTTTGAGTGCTTTTCTGGCCTGGTATAGACCGTACAATTCACGGCCTTTATGAAAAATCGGTGTTTCAGGTGAATTTAGGTATTTTGGTTTACTATCATCTAAAACCCGTCCACCCACACCAATTGCTCGACCGCGTTGATCCCGAATCGGGAATGTTAGACGATTTCTGAACCTGTCATAGTAGCCGCCACGATCATTTTCAATGATGGCGCCGATTTTAAGTAATCGTTTTGATGCGTTATCAGAACCACCAAGCTCAGTCATTAAATTGTCCCAACCTGGTGGTGCAAAACCCAATTCAAATTCAGCTGCAATTTCACCACTGATCCCGCGTCCTTTGAGATAATTAATAACACTTTCTGCCTGAGGATGTTTTCTCAGT
The DNA here is from genome assembly GCA_964437885.1 of uncultured Enterobacteriaceae bacterium. GTDB lineage: Bacteria > Pseudomonadota > Gammaproteobacteria > Eutrophobiales > Eutrophobiaceae > UBA7359. The sequence continues at coordinate 2,024 of CAYTIZ010000171.1, read as the reverse complement.
TGTTTGGAATAAAATGCAGTGGTCATTTCCATGAGTTCATATAACTCACTGGATTGGTTGTTAGATTGTGATGCCTGAATAGCTTCGCGGGGTATTTCCATACCTGCACGAGATGCGAGGTCTTCAATCGCTTCAACAAAATCCATGTGCAGGTATTCCATCAGGAAGCTAATTGCTGAGCCATTCGCACCACAACCAAAACAATGGTAGAACTGCTTTTGCTGGCTTACTGTAAAAGAAGGTGTTTTTTCATCATGGAACGGGCAACAGGCGTGATGATTTTTACCGGCTTTCTTGAGTGGCACGTAAGCATCAACAATATCGACGACATCAACTCGAGAAAGTAATTCATCAATAAAGTGTTGTGGGATTCGGCCAGCCATGCGGAAATTATATACCCAAGTCACCTCAACATGCAGGTTCAGAGTTCAGGCAGGAAGTCAGAGCACAGCTTACTTGTTCCAAACGTAAGCTAAGTACCTACGTCCATGTAGGCAACGCCGCGCGCTGGCTTTTTGCCTGAACTCCCTTTGGGCGGGTTTCAAATGCCCAACTACGGCGTTATTTGTTGTTGTCATAGAATGACTACGCCAGAAAACAAATGTCTTGTATTTGAGCATTTGAATTCCCGCTGAATCCTGCATGTTGAGGTAATTTGGGTATAATAATCAGCGATAGAGATAGAAAACAGCGATAGTTACCGCTTATAAAACGAGGTTTTGGTATTACGAATTAAGCTGGGCTTTAATCAAACCGCTGACTTTTCCCATATCAGCGCGACCTTGAAGTTCGCTTTTTAACAACCCCATGACTTTGCCCATGTCTTTAATCGATTCAGCGCCAGTTTTAGAAATAGCATTGTCAATCAGGGTTCTTATTTCATCATCGGATAATTGAGCTGGTAGATAAGCTGTAATGATATTAAGCTCAAATTCTTCTATTTCTACCAAATCATTACGCTTGGCTTTCTTAAATTGTGATATGGAATCTCGATGTTGTTTGGCCATCTTGTCCAGAATGACGATAACTTGTTCATCATTCAGCTCAATACGTTCATCAACTTCTTTCTGTTTGAATGCGGCCTGAATGAGACGCAGAGCGCCAAGGAGCTTCTTTTCCCTGCTGCGCATAGCGGCCTTTACCTCTTCGCTAATTTTGTTTTTGATATCAGCCATCGCGCTGATTAATAAGAACTCGAAACGAGGCTTAGAATGGACGTATACGATGCAGGACGTTTCTAGATGCCTGCTTTTGTGAACGTTTGACTGCCGCTGCTGCTTTACGTTTACGTACCTGAGTCGGTTTTTCGTAAAATTCACGACGATGAACGTCAGCCAGAGTGCCTGCTTTTTCACAGGAACGCTTAAAGCGGCGCATTGCGATATCAAATGGTTCGTTGTCTCTTACCTTAACTGAGGGCATAGTTGCACTGTTCCTTAACTTCTTTACTTGTTTTAGAAAAGGCGGGTATTTTAGTGAGAATGGTCGAAATTGCAATGCAAATAACAGGAATATCAGGAAAACATTGAGATAAATGCAAGTATTAGGAATAGAAACCTCGTGTGATGAGACGGGGATAGCAATATATGACTCTGAGGCGGGATTGCTTGCCCATCATCTTCATAGTCAGATTGATTTACATAAAGAATACGGGGGTGTGGTGCCAGAATTGGCTTCGCGTGACCATGTGCGCCGATTATTGCCGTTAATTAAGAAAACACTGAAAGAAGCAGACTCTAGTCTCAAATCACTTGATGCGATTGCCTATACAGCCGGCCCCGGTTTAATGGGAGCGTTGCTTGTTGGTACGGCAATGGGTCGAAGTCTGGCTTATTCTTTATCGATTCCGGCTATAGGTGTGCATCATATGGAAGCGCATTTATTAGCGCCGATGCTCGAAGAGGATGTCCCTCAATACCCTTTTTTGGCCTTACTGGTATCGGGAGGGCATACACAAATTGTTTATGTTACCGAGCCAGGCGATTACAAAATTCTCGGAGAATCGGTGGATGATGCTTCCGGAG
>CAYTIZ010000170.1:874-5354 GCA_964437885.1 uncultured Enterobacteriaceae bacterium | reverse complement strand
GTGGTCTGGACTATCTCTTCACCATCACAGGTGTCACACGTATAGTCTCTACGGATCCCCTTAATAATTCAGGTTTCCTCGGGATTGCCATCAGCCTAGGATATTCTCTAGCTGTTAAGGGTTCCCCGATACAGTGCGATCCACTTTATGGGTTCCGTTTCCCCATAAAGGCTCCTATTATCGAACATCGAAATGTTCATACTTAAAGGCCGGTGCTCTATCCGGTTGAGCTACAGGCGCATTCTTGTGCTACAGAATGTTTTATCAAAATGGTCGGGGCAGAGGGATTCGAACCCCCGACCCTCTGCTCCCAAAGCAGATGCGCTACCAGGCTGCGCTATGCCCCGATTTTTGATTTTCTAGCCTCTAACAGGACGTGGGATGATACGCAGTCGACCCTATCCCGTCAATTCCCAATCAAGAATTAATTAGTAAAGTAAAATCAATTAGTTACGCCGCCAAATTGTGCCTTGAGGTGTGTCTTCAAGACTAATCCCCATCGCCACAAGCTGATCACGAATTTCATCTGCTTTTGCGTAATTTTTTTCCGCTTTTGCTTCATTTCTCTCATCTATGAATTTTTGAATATCAACTTCATCCTGTTCATCATCATTGGAATTTGTTTTTGCCTGAAGAAAGGCCTGAGGTTCATCTTGTAATAAGCCAAGTACGCTAGCAAGGTATTTTAATGTTGCTGCAAGTTCAGTTGCTTCTTTTGATGATTTATCCGTGCTGCGATTCAACTCCCGAGCTAACTCATGCAGTAATGAAATAGCCTTTGGCGAATTAAAATCATCATTCATATTCGCATCAAATTCACCAACATACTTCTTTATTGGTTCAGCATCACTAGAAACTGTTGAGTCTCTTAATGCGGTATACAATCGATTCAAAGCAGATTTGGCTTCTTCAAGATTATCGATTGAATAATTCAACGGGCTGCGATAATGGCTGGAAAGGATAAAAAACCGAATCACCTCTGCCTGATATTCTTTCAACACTTCTCTGACAGTGAAGAAATTACCCAGTGATTTTGACATCTTTTCTTCATCGACCCGGACAAAGCCATTATGTATCCAGACATTGGCGAAAGCTTCACCAGTTGAGCAAACTGACTGTGCGATTTCATTTTCGTGATGCGGAAACTGTAAATCCTGACCGCCGCCATGTATATCGAAATGATTACCAAGACAATGCGTCGACATCGCTGAACATTCGATATGCCATCCAGGTCGTCCATCACCCCAGGGTGAGGGCCAACTGGGTTCATCGGCTTTAGCCGCTTTCCATAATACGAAATCTAGCGGGTCATCTTTTTCTTCCTGTACTTCAACACGTTCACCGGCCTGTAATTCTTCGATATTTTTTCCAGATAATTTTCCATATTGATCAAATGAACTGATATTAAAATAAACATCCTTGTTGTTGCCAACATAAGCATGTTTCTTCTCGATCAATGTCGAAATCATTTCGATAATTTGATCCATATGTTGAGTTGCCTTTGGCTCAATATCAGGTGGGATTACGCCTAGCGCCTCTGAATCCTCATTCATTGCGTCAATGAAACGTTCGGTCAACTCAGCAATAGTTTCATTATTTTCATTGGCACGATTGATTATCTTGTCATCAATGTCGGTGATATTTCTGACATAAAGGACATCGAAGCCGATGTGTCGTAAATGTCGTGCAATCATGTCAAAAATCACCATGACACGTGCGTGACCAACATGACATAAATCGTAAACCGTCATGCCGCAAACATACATGCGGACCTTTCCTGGCTCGATAGGTTCGAAGGTTTCTTTTTGTCTACTCAGCGTGTTGTATATTTTTAGCACGGTTTATCTAGTAATTTTAATGGAGTTGGGTCGTTTAGAACATCCTATCCTCTCACAACATTGCCTGCACGGATGCAGGCACTTAGAATTCGCCTAAAGCGCCTACTGTTGGTGCTCTACCTTGGTCTCCGTTCCAGACTCGACTCTACCGATTACATCCCTGTAAATCGTCCTACATCCATGTAGTCGTGTAATCAGCGGCGAATCTTATCTGAAAGGTGCGTAAGCGACAAAAGGAATTTGTCGGCATGACCTCTCACGGGCATAATCACCTCATAAAATTCCATTCTAAATAATATTATTATCCCGGAGAAAATTTATGAAGGTGCAGCTCACAACAACACTCGGCCCTATCACTATCCAGCTTAATCCAGAAAAAGCACCCAAAACTGTCGCCAATTTCGTCGCCTATGTTGAAAGTGGCCATTATGACAGCACTATTTTTCACCGGGTTATCGAAGATTTTATGGTACAGGGTGGCGGTATGGATAAGGAGATGAATTCTAAATCTACCAATGAACCTATCCAGAATGAAGCAAATAATGGACTGAAAAATGAATATGGCACGATTGCTATGGCTAGAACTGGTGACCCTCATTCAGCCTCAGCACAGTTCTTTATCAATACCAGTGACAATGGCTTTCTGGATTTCCAGGCTGAAACTCAGGATGGCTGGGGTTACTGTGTTTTTGGTGAAGTCATTGATGGCATTGATGTCGTCAATAACATTGAAGAAAAACCCACATCAACTCAAAACGGTCATCAAGATGTACCTGAAGAAATCATTGAAATCGAGAAAGCCGTGTTACTTGAAGAAGAGGAAGAAAAATAACATCCCGATTCATCATAGATACTCGTTTTTTTAATAATGACAACGCTTTTCATTTCTGATCTTCATCTCAACCATCAAAGACCAGATAAACTAATTCTGTTTAAAAAGCTATTAGCTGGATCTGCCTTGCAAGCAGATGCGCTTTATATTCTTGGTGATCTGTTTGATGATTTCTGGATTGGTTGCGATGATCAACTTCCTCCCAATCCGGAAATTATTTCTGCCTTACGCGATTATTCAAACAATGAACATACACAATTATTTATTATGCGTGGCAATCGTGATTTTCATCTGAATGATGAATTTTCAAGCTCGACAGGCTGTACATTAATTGATGATCCAACTGAAATATTTTTAGTTGGCAAAAAAATATTACTGATGCACGGCGATACGCTTTGTACTGACGATGTGAAGTATCAAAAGTGGAGAAAATTTATTACCCATCCATTAGTTAAATGGATTTATTTCATTATGCCTTTTACTTTACGAAAACGAATTGCCCGTGATGTAAGAAGTTACGCGGCAGATGCTGTACAAAAAAAATCACCCGAAATAATTGATGCTTCACAAAAAACGGTATTGGAAACAATGAATGATTTTGATATCAAAACATTGATTCATGGGCATACGCATCGACAAGCAACACACGATTTAAATTTGAATGGAACACCAGCACAACGACTTGTTCTCGGTGATTGGTATGAAAAAGACTGCGTGTTAATACACGATGAAAAAGGATTCAGGTTTGAACGTGTTGAGGATTATATTAATAACAGTAAATCAAGGTAAGAGTACCTTTAAAAACAGTGATTTTTTTGTACGCGCAAGAAAACTCCGCGCGGACGACTGCATGGACGCAGGAGATAGAGTACCAACAGTAGGCTCTATAGGCGATGTTGGGAACAGTTACCGAGAACCGCAGTGTATAAGTTAATACATGAGGATTCGAGCACGGAGTTGACGTAGCTCTCGCGAAAAAAGTGCGTTTTTAGAGGTGCTCTTAACTTAACCTAGCTTACCTGACAGGGTCATTATACCTAACACCGCAAGGCAAATAATTAGTGTTCTATTGATTAATGATTTGAGTTCGTCGATCCAATAAGACTTCTCTCTTTCGGGGACGTCACTCTCGGGCAAGTATTGTAGCGCCCCTATCCCTGCATCACTCAACACCTGATTATTAACATCAAATGAAAGCTGCTCAGACTCTTTCCAGGCTGAAAAAGCATGGGACAGACTCCCACTCAATGCAAGAGCAATAATCATCACTCTTGATGATGGCCACTCAAGAATATTTAAAAGAACATTTGTACTGTCAGCAAAGCCACCACGGATATCATTCAGCTCATCATTTAATTCATTTACGAGTCGATATAATAAAGCGCCGACCACACCAAGCATTAAAAACCAGAAGATAACGGCAAAGCTTCGTTTATGTGCTTCGATAAAAACAGATTTTATAATTGCTGCTTCGTTACCATCTTCATCACTTATTACTGTTCCATCTATTAATTCATCCGTTAAGGAAGACACATTATCTGCATCATCTTCTTCAACGGCTGTTATATATTGATCAAGTCGATCATCTAACTCTTCAGGAGCGAGACAATAAATTAATATGAGAAGTGTAAAAACGCCCTCTATTATTGATGACCAATAATCTAATGTAGAGATAATCAAGAGCAAAACTAAAACCGGTATAGCTAATAAACCCAGCAAACCAAATGATCCATCCCAGTATTTATAATGTGCCAGACGTTTTTCCAGAAAATAAAATAAAGAAGCAAACCAACTATAGTTTCGATAGCGC
>CAYTIZ010000170.1:229-864 GCA_964437885.1 uncultured Enterobacteriaceae bacterium | reverse complement strand
CGAAGGAAATGTAAAACCATTGTGGAAGATTGCCAAGAAAAAAATCCAGACCTAATGCAATAAGAATAAAAATTAGCGTCATAGTTTAAGGAGCCTTTGAACAAATCTGGGCAAGTTAGATTGAGATGAAAAACACACCAGGTCAAGACGCGAAACGCACGTAATAGCAAGGCTATTGCAAAGTTTCGCAAAGCTTCCGCATCCTTGCTCACACCCCTCGCCTACCTCCATGTAGGCGCCGCAGAGATGGTGTGTTTTTCGCTCGAGCTGGCCGGTCATGATTTGTTTAGAGATTCCTTAGTAAAGAAAAATAATGGTTTTTATCAAAAGCCGAACCTGGATCAGTTTTTCTGCCAGGCGCAATATCACTGTGCCCCACAATACGATCTTTTGTTATCTTCTGCCAGCGTTGGCATATCAAATCCGTGATTGCTGCCAAAGTGTCATATTGAACACCACAATAAGCTTCTTCATTACAACCTTCTAACTCAATACCAATCGCAAAATCATTGCATTGACTACGACCATTGAAAATTGACTCGCCCGCATGCCATGCACGTTTGGTAAAGGGGACATATTGCGTCACACTCCCCTTACGATTAATAAGTAAGTGCGATGACACACGTAATTCATGT
>CAYTIZ010000170.1:0-219 GCA_964437885.1 uncultured Enterobacteriaceae bacterium | reverse complement strand
AAATAAGGGTGCACTTTAGCATCCAACGTATTTGTAAATAACTGATCAATGAATTCACCGCCATATTCCTTCGGTGGCAAACTGATTCCATGTATCACTAACAAATCAATATCAGTATTTTCAGGCCGGTCATCATAATTTGGCGACACAACAACGTGCGCGCTCGCCAACCATTCACCTTGATCATCAATTTGGTAATTCGATTTCTTCAATTTCAAT
>CAYTIZ010000169.1:0-5377 GCA_964437885.1 uncultured Enterobacteriaceae bacterium | reverse complement strand
ACTCGTAAGGGTCCGAAGAAAATGATCAAAAAATAAATAATATAACCAGGTTTTAAATATGGCCAATACAGCAGCAAAGAGTCGCAAGCGTGTAAAGAAAACCGTCGTTGATGGTATTGCACATATACATGCTTCATTTAATAACACGATTATTACGATTACGGATCGTCAGGGCAATACTCTGTCATGGGCAACTTCCGGTGGTAGTGGTTTTCGCGGTTCACGTAAAAGTACACCGTTTGCAGCTCAGATTGCTTCGCAAAAAGCAGGCGAAACAGCAAAAGAGTTATTTGGCATGCAAAATCTGGAAGTGTTGATAAAAGGACCTGGGCCTGGTCGTGAATCAGCAGTACGAGCGCTTAATTCAATCGGACTTAAAATCACTAATATTACTGACGTAACCCCGATTCCACATAATGGGTGTCGCCCACCCAAGAAACGTCGGGTTTAATTCAGGAGCTTTATAATGGCACGTTATCTCGGACCAAAATGTAAACTTAGTCGACGTGAAGGCACGGACTTATTTTTAAAAAGTCGCGCCAGACCGATCGAATCAAAATGCCAGATAGACAAATTACCTGGTATACAAGGTAGTCGTCCGAAAAGATTGTCTGACTACGCCTTACAGTTACGCGAAAAGCAAAAATTACGTCGTATTTATTGCATCCTGGAAAAGCAATTCCGTAAATATTATAAAGAAGCTGCACGTCGCAAGGGATCAACCGGTGAAAACCTGTTACAGATACTGGAATGCCGCCTGGATAACGTTGTTTATCGCATGGGCTTTGGTTCAACTCGTAATGAAGCACGCCAATTAGTCAGTCATAAATCGATTTTGGTTAATGGTAAATCGGTAAACATCCCTTCATATGATGTGAAGCCCAGTGACACAATATCAGTTCGTGAGAAAAGTAAAAAACAATTACGTATTCAATCTGCATTAGAAATTGCAGAACAATACGGACTGCCAGACTGGGTAGATGTAAATAGTAAAAATATGGAAGGCGTATTTAAAGCCGTTCCAGAAAGAAGTGAATTGCCGTCTGAAATTAACGAACAACTCGTTGTAGAACTTTACTCCAAGTAATTAACGTAGAGGATTATCACGCATGTCATCGACATTTTATGAATTATTAAAACCACGCTTGGTTGATGTAACGACCATCAGTAACACTTCTGCGAAAATTACCATTGAACCTTTGGATAGAGGTTTTGGGCATACTTTAGGGAATGCATTACGCCGTGTTCTATTATCTTCAATGCAGGGTTGTGCTGTTGTCGAAGCAGAGATTGAAGGTGTATTACATGAATACACTACGATTGAAGGTGTACAGGAAGATGTCATCGATATTCTTATGAATCTAAAAGGCCTTGCTATCATAATGCATGCCAAGGATGAAACTACTTTAACGCTAAAGAAGAGTGGTCCTGGTGAAGTTTACGCTAGAGACATTACGCTTGATCATGATGTAGAAATTGTAAATCCTGATCATCTTATTGCTAACCTGACCAAAGCAGGCGAATTGAACATTACAATGAAAGTTGTTCGAGGTCGTGGTTATAAGCCCGTCATTATTGGTGGCACCGATGAGACTGAACAAACCATAGGCCAATTAAAGCTGGATGCATCATTTAGCCCAGTGACTCGTATTGCCTATGAAGTCCAGAATGCACGTGTTGAACAACGTACTAATCTGGATAAACTGGTTCTGGAAATAGAAACTAACGGAACGATTGATCCAGAAGATGCCGTTCGTGAAGCAGCGACGATTCTGCGTTCTCAGTTTGCCGTGTTTGTTGATTTGGAAGCAGAAGAATCAATTGAAGCAAGTCAAAATAAAGAGCCAGAAATTGATCCTATATTGTTACGTCCTGTTGATGATCTCGAATTAACGGTACGTTCAGCAAATTGCTTAAAAGCGGAAAGTATTTATTATATTGGTGATTTGATTCAGCGTACGGAAGTTGAATTATTAAAAACTCCAAATCTGGGTAAAAAATCATTGACGGAAATAAAGGATGTACTTGCATCACGCGGTCTGTCATTAGGTATGCGTCTGGAAAATTGGCCGCCTGCTGGACTTGAAGAAAAAGAAACGCCGGTTATATCCGCACCTATATCATTTTAAGAGAGAAGAATAATGCGTCATCGTGAAAGTGGACGAAAACTGAATCGCAATAGTTCGCATCGCAAAGCGATGTTTCGAAATATGGCGGTATCACTTATGGAACATGAAATTATTAAAACGACTTTGCCAAAGGCAAAAGAATTGCGTCGTGTTGCTGAGCCATTAATTACTCTAGCTAAAGAAGATAGCGTTTCAAAACGACGACTAGCATTCTCACGCCTTCGTGACCGAAGTATTGTCACCAAACTCTTTAATGAGTTAGGCCCACGTTATAAAGAACGTCCAGGTGGCTATGTGCGTATTTTGAAATGTGGTGTTCGCACAGGTGATAAAGCACCTATGGCTATTGTAGAGTTAGTAGATCGTCCTCAAACAGAAGAAAAAGCTGTTGAGGTAGAAGAACAAGCATCATAATAATCATAAGCTTGTACATTTAAGACCGGGGTTTAATCTCCGGTTTTTTCTTTTCTGAAGCTTGAAGCGTATCTTTTTCCCCACTACTTCGTTGTAATAATTTTTAAACTCCCTCATTTACAGTAGTAAACTCGGTCATTTAAAAATTATTACGCCTCGTATTGAGAAAAAATCTATCGCTTCAACAATCTAATTAAATTTAAAAGCTCTAGTTTCAAATAGCTTAAAGATTGACCTTTCATCCATTAGATCTAGACTGTTCTCATGATATTTCTATTCACAGATTATGGGTTGGAAGGGCCGTATATAGGGCAGGTTGAGACGGTGTTGTATCAACTAGCACCGCAAGCAAAAGTCATTAATCTGATAGCGGATGCGCCGCGTAATAACCCTAAGGCGAGTGCTTATTTACTTGCGTCATTGATTCACCAAATTTCAGTTGGCTCGATTATATTCAGTGTTGTTGATCCAGGTGTGGGTTCGGATGAAGATAAACCTACTGCCATAAAGATTGATGGGCGTTGGTTTGTTGGTGCTGATAATGGTTTGTTTGATATTATTGCTAAACAAGCAACAGAAATATTAGCATGGCATATCACATGGAAACCTGAAGCCTTATCAAATAGTTTTCATGGTCGAGATTTATATGCGCCAGTTTGTGCCATGTTGGAAAATAAAGAACAGATCCCCGGTGATAGAGTCGGTTGGACAGATAAACATCAGTGGCCAAATGATTTGTATAAAGTGATTTATATCGATCACTTTGGTAATTGCATGACGGGAATTCGTGCAGCTTATTTGGATAAGCAAACAATATTACGTATTAATAATCAGAATATTCTCAATGCAGAGACTTTTTCAGATGTGACAATAGGAGAAGCATTTTGGCATGAAAACTCGAATGGGCTAGTGGAGATAGCAGTAAACCAGAGAAGTGCTCGTGACGCTTTGAAATTATTAATTGGGTCTGAAATTATTTATTAGTTTGTGCAACTTTCGGCTATAAGCTGCAGCTTATTTAAATACATTTTATTGTCCGCTTATATACTGAAAGAAGACATTAACGTTTGAAATAACTTGGCGGTTTTACACAGAGCAGAGCGATAGCGGCGCGGCGTGTAAAATCGGCCAACGTTAATTGACTTGTTATACCTTTACTAGTAGCCATATATGAACAGTGATTGAACGTTGGTATAGTTACCTTTAGTGAAGAATGGAGACATACGGTCAACGCACATATTGTATGTGTTGTAGGGCTTATTATTTTTATTGTGTGAGAGCTGTATTGGAACCATTAAAAAAAGATTGTTCGCGTGAGGGCATATGTGGCATTTCCAAAAATCTAATAAATCCATATTGTTCATTATAGTTTTACCTCTTTCAACCTCTAGAATAATACCAGTGTTATCTAAACCTAGAAAATAGTCTGGCCTAAGACCGCTAGTTGGCATATCAGAGAATAGCCCTTTCTTTTCGCTTTTAAAACCTAACTGTGTTGCATGCTCTAGAAATACACTTTGTACTTCGCTGCTACTGTTACCTGGTTGATTAGCTTCGCATAGTCTTTGGTATACATCGGGCTCACATAGGTGCTCATGAAGGCTGGATGCAATTTTCTCTACAAATGCATATTGAGTAGTATCCTTGAAAACATTTTGCACGTATTTGTGTAAAGCTACAGTCATAATTCTTTATAGGTATAGCAGTTTATTTTACGGCCATGGCCGTAGTTATCGGACTTTGTTTTCATTCTCATAAAATATAAATATTGCGTTTATTATTAAACTATTTCAACACGTTATCGCTTTCACATTCAAGGAACAAAAATAAGCGGCCATGGCCATATTATCTTTATAAAAGATATTATTAATTTAAAAGTTGTCCGCTATGTTTATTAGCGGAAGAAAATTCAAATAACACAAACCTGCCACTTTGTGTCGATATTAGCATAACTCTTATTTTGTACAGAACCTGACATTACTTACTCGTCACTACTATCAGTATTTTTTTTCCAATTATCCCATACAGATGCGGGTGGTTTTGAGGTGGTGTCTAACGCACGAGCTTGTTGACCTGGAGGGATCGTTCTATCGCGTGGGGCTAGGGCGTATTGCGCGTCATCGGGTCTTGGGAGTCGTTTGTATTTATACAGATAATAACTTTCTACTTTTTCCCTCGCCCAAGGGGTCTTGCGAAGAAATTTCAAACTCGACTTAATGCTGGGGTTGCTCTTGAAGCAGTTGAGGCTTATAGCTTCGGCTAATTCTTCCCAAGAGTAATGCTCGACTAACTCAGTTAGCAATATTTCGAGCTTAACGCCATGTAGAGGGTTGTTTTTCTGTATTTCGATGTTGGGAGTTTCTGTGCCTGACATAGTTATATGCCTCACTAAGCCTTTAGTGTTTCTTTCAATAATTCATTAACCTGTTTCGGGTTAGCTTTACCTTGAGATTGTTTCATTATTTTCCCTACGAAATAACCAATTAACTTTCCTTGTTTCTCTTCTGGTGTGGCCTGGTATTGTTCTACTTGAGATGGGCTATTGGCAATCACATCATCTACCAATTTTTCAATCGCACCAGGATCAGTAACTTGTTTAAGGCCTTTGCTTTCTATAATTGAATCGGCATTACCTTCACCGTTCCACATGGCTTCGAAGACTTGTTTGGCTATCTTGCCAGAGATGGTGTCGTCTTTAATGCGTTTAACCATGCCGCCTAACATTTCAGCGCTAACAGGACTGTCGTTAATCTCCTTGTTTTCTTTATTAAGTGCTGCGGCTAATTCACCTGTGATCCAGTTGCTACTGAGTTTGGTTTCTCCTTCCGCTATTT